>JABIPD010000008.1 GCA_018698735.1 Candidatus Jacksonbacteria bacterium
TCCGTAGCGGAAGCTGTGGATGGATCACCTCCTTTCTAAGGAGTTATCATGTCCTTTCATTAGGACAAGGTCGGCTCTCATCTTTTTTCTAAAGATGAAGAGTGAATTGGTCACCTCGTTACGAATTTGCTTTTAGCAAATAAGTACGAGGTACACGGGTTGTCTATTACTTTTCAGCGTTCAATGCACTACAATCCCCTTTTGGGGATTTTTTGTTTGCACAATAAAAAAACACCGCACATGCGGTATTTTTTTGGAGCGGGTAGCGGGAATCGAACCCGCATCTTCAGCTTGGAAGGCTGACATAATGAGCCATTATACTATACCCGCTCGTCGGAATTTCACTTCGGCTTCCATATCCACGTAAACGTGAATATTTTCAGCCTTCGTAAATTCCTCCTCTTCAGATGAAATGATGCATTTCATCTGGTAAAAATATTTGAACTAGTTTGGTATCCACGTAAACGTGAATACTGCACCTTGCGCCTGCTCCTCCTTTTAAAAAGGAATGCTGCATTCCTTTTTTATAGCTACACATCCGAATAGAATTCGAATGCTATCAGCTTACGTACATTCCTCCTCTTCAAAATAAAATGAGAGCATTTTATTTTGTGAAGATACAAGGCGCTTCTCTCCTTGTTTTTACAAACCCTAGCATACTCAAAATACTTCTATTTGTAAACCCATTACTCCTTTTTGATACATAAACTCTCTTTTTTCGTCATCCAGAGAAGACTGCATGTCGACGAAGGATCTCTGAAGTTTTGGAACAAAAGAAGCCAGAGATTCTTCGCCTGATGCAGGCTCTGAATGACGAGAAAAACCCCCAGCCAAACAAAACATGGCAGTTGTCTGCCATGTTTTTTGTTTTCAATAAAAGATGCACTATACCTTTGGTGCTGCTGGCTTAGAACCACTTGTACCACAACAATCTTTCTTCATGGTTACTAATGCGTAAAGCGCGGAAAGTCCCACTAAAATATACACTATTCTTGCAACAGTATCTCCGAGTTTAGCGATAAGATCCATGTCTACTATTCCGATTACTCCCCAATGTAAACCACCAATAATAAGCAGAATCCATGCAATCATACTAATTGGATTACTTTTACCCATAATTTCACCCCCTTTCTTTGGGTTAATAACATATTTATATCTTAAAGAGATTATACCACATTCACTCATTAAATATAAATGAAAGCTTAACTTTTCCCTCTTCATGACCTTGCATATACAATCTTTTTCTGGTACTGTATCTTACGTATTTACGCACTCTGTGGGCGTATAGCTCAGTTGGTTAGAGCGCGTCACTGATAATGACGAGGTCCATGGTTCAAATCCATGTACGCCCACAGAGTGTATAATGCTATACTTGATATTACAAAGTAAAATGCACTCTCTTGATTATAAATATGAATGCACCATTCATATTTAAGAGGAGACGCAATGTGAACGGCGGAGTGACTTTCCAATCTTTGATTGGAAACACGTAGCTGTGAGCATTGTGGCGACGTGCCGGGGTAGCTCAGTGGTAGAGCGAGGGCCTGAAGAGCCCTGCGTCGTCAGTTCAATTCTGACTCCCGGCACATTCAAAAAATGGTTACTAAAAAAGTGAATGCATCATTCACTTGCCCTCACAAAATAAAATGCTCTCATTTTATTTTGAAGAGGAGGAATGCGCGGAAGATAATCACATACTACAAATATGAATGCATCATTCATATTTGAGAGGAGGAGCAGACGCAAGGTACAGTATTCTTTTCCTAAAAGGATACTGTGCCTGGAGTCTTGCTCCGACGAGACGGGCTGTAGCGCAGTTGGCTAGCGCACTCGCTTTGGGAGCGAGGGGTCGTGGGTTCGAGTCCCACCAGCCCGACCATAAGAATATTCGCCGTAAGCGAATATTTTTATTTACAGTACTCCTCTATTTCAGTAGGATTACCTCACCACCTATGACGCTTATTAAAAAGATATCACTTCAAACTGGTATTCAAATAGCAGGAAAAGCATTATCAACACTTATCGGCATTGTTGCGCTTTCTTTGCTTACACGAATGCTCGGGGCCGACGGCTTTGGCCGATTCCACACCATCACTGTATTTGTAAGCTTTTTTGGTGTGGTTGCAGATTTCGGGCTGTATCTGCTAGCTCTTAAAGATCTTTCTGCTCCAGATCAAAACGAATCAACCACCTTTTCCAAACTATTAGGATCACGAATCGTACTAAGCTCATTTTTTTATCTTCTTACCCCAGCAATAGCACTTCTATTCCCTTATTCCCCTGCGATTCTATTTGGCATAGTGCTTACAGCCCTCATGAATATATTTAACAGCATCTCGCAACTTTCGACTGCTGTTTTCCAAAAACATTTCGCCACTCACCGAATAGCTACCGCAGAAATAATCGGCAGACTTATTTTACTCGCAATTCTTTTTTACGCCTCAACAAAAACAGAAGCCAATTTAACCTGGGCATTACTCGCAATTGTTGTTGGCTCTTTTGTAAGCATGGTGTTGCACCTTTCCTTCTTAAAGAAATTTATTAAACTTTCAATAACCATAAATATACAAAGTCTTAAAAAAATTCTTTCTTCAAGCTGGCCAATAGCACTCTCTATATTTTTTAGCCTTATCTATTTTAAGACCGACAGCATTATTCTCTCACTTTTTCGTCCAACACACGAAGTTGGGTTATACGGAGTTCCGTACCGCATACTCGAAACTGCGATTGCCATCCCTATTATTATTATGGGGCTATTCCTTCCTCAACTTTCTCAACTTTGGCACGAAAAAAATATTCATCAATTTAAACAAACCCTCAACAGCGCATTCAAATTCATTATCTTTCTTGCAGCTCCTCTGGTTGGTGTTTCAATCCTTGTTGCAAAACCACTTATGCTATTGCTCGCTGGTGAACAATTTGTTCAAGAATACAACAGCTTAAACGATCTTTCTTATATATTTATTTTATTAACAATTGCGACCGCCGTTATTTTTATCGGTGCAATATTTTCTCAACTTATCGTAACCATTAACTCCCAAAAAGCCATGCTAAAATGGTACATTATTATTGCAATTGTTGCTCTGTCTCTCTATATACTTCTTATCCCTCTTTACAGCTATTATGCTGCTGCATTTATTACCATTGGCGCAGAACTTTTTGTTGGAATCGCCGCCTACTTCCACGTCCGTAAAAAAATTAACTATATTCCCGATCTTTCTTTTGGGTTAAAATCAATACTTTTCGCAGCCATCCCTACCGTAGTGCTAATCCCGCTGGCATTCCAGCTTATTCCTGCTATTCTTCTTTACACTATTATATACGGTGCTTCTCACTGGCTTACAGGCTCGTTCGCTAGCAACACATAACAGCCTATGACTCCGTTAATTATTATCTCTACTAAAATTCCCCAAGAAAAGATATCGTATCTTTCTTTTTTGACAGAAAAACTTATAGAAAACGATATTAACACTACCCTTCTCCACCACCCAGCCCTTACATTTTCAAAAAAGATAAAACACGGCAACATATTCCAACTAACCAATATAGATTCTTCGTTTCTTTCTCTTCTTTTTTTACCATTCCTTCTCTTAATCCAAACTATTCGGCTTGCGCGCTATGCGTTTGTGTATAAACCAACAACACTAATACTTGCAACAACCACCGACCAACTTTTATTTACTCTTCCTGCAAAACTTTTTCGTATTCCCACCTACTGGATATTCCCACAAACACCGCCTCGACTCTTCCGTCCACTTTGGAATATTACCAGCAGCCATGCAACCACCATTTTAGATTTTCCATCACTCGCACAAATATTCCATCTTTCTACAAAAAAAATAGTTATCATCCCGGCTGTCATTTTTTCTAAACAACAAGAATTACCAACTCAATCGCTTCCACATACACAACAGCAGCGATTTATTCTAGGAACCGCCGGCCCACTCACCCTAGAAAGTGGGATTGAATATATTATTAAAGCAATACCTTTAGCGCGAGAAATTCTTCCAGACATTCAACTTATTGTTGTTGGAGATGGCCCAGAAAAAAGAAACTTACAATGGCTTATATCTCAACTTGGATTAAAAGAACATATCAGATTGGTTGGCGATCATCAACGAGAAAAATGGATGAAGCATTTTAACCTTTTTCTGTTTACCCCAACTCACTCGCTTGTTTCTCATACCCCGCTGTTAGAGGCTATGAATGCTGGCTGTCCTGTTATTGCAACCGACCTTCCAACAACCAGAGATATTATAGCTCCCTCAAAACAAGGCATTCTGGTACCCAGTATGAATAGCGAAATGATAGCCCAAGGAATGATTAATCTTTTTAACCATCCAGATTGGCGCAAAACAATGGGCGGGCTTGCTCGTAAAAAAATTCAAGACCAATTTTCTTTAGAAAAAACAATCCAATCGTTTGTGCAGATTTTTTCCCAATCATAGATCAGTTCAACTTCATTTCTAAAACTTAAAAAACATCATTCTGCTTGCCCCGTCCTTGTGATGGGGAGCATCAGCGAAGAATCTTCATTACAGACATGTAACCTGCAGGTGTCATCCCGGGCTTGATCCGGGATCCATGTCATCTGTTGTTTCTATAAACATCCTGAATTCCGGGTCTAGCCCGGAATGACGAAACAAAACGTGTAACACTGGAGGTGCCTTATCGTCTAAAATATGCCAACTTCGTGTCTCTGGTTTGCTATGATATACTAAGAGCTAGTCGCGACATATTTTGCTTATGATTTCTCAAAAAAAACTTTACCTAAGAATATTCTTCTCATTTTTTTTGACCATCCTCCTTGTTCCATCGAGTTTAGAGGCGGCTTCTTTTAATAAAAATTTTATTGTCTCCGACTTCGATCAATTCGACAAAAACTCGCTGTCTAAATCTGCTATCCAAACATTTCTTCAGAGTAAAAACTCGGTGCTTGCAACCACCACCGACCTGTTTAATGGCGCAGTAAAAAAAGCATCTCAAATAATTTGGGAGGTAGCACAAGAACAAACCATCTCGCCTAAATTTATTCTCTATAAACTCCAAAACGAACAAGGTTTAATAGAAAGAGCCTCTGCAACCCAAAAAGCGCTTGATTGGGCGCTGGGATACTCTTGTTTTGGTGGTACGTGTAACGAAAAATATAAAGGTATAGGAAAACAAATAGACGCTGGCGCAACCACCTTCCGCATCTACACAAACGAAGCCAGCCGGTTTTCGTACAAAGTGGGCAAAACATCTACTACCTCCGACGGCTATAGCGTAACACCTCAAAATCAGGCGACAGCAAACTTATATATTTACACTCCGTTCCATGGCTCGGACAGCGGAATCGGTGGGAATTATTCTTTTTGGAAAGTCTGGACTCGGTATTTTGGAAAACAAAAATACCCAGACGGTACTGTGTTGCGAAACAGCAATGGCTCGCTTTGGAAAATTCAGAACGGCGAAAAAAGAGAATATATTTCTAAAACAGCATACCTAGAACACAGCAGATTAGAAGATGCCATTTTAGTAGAAGACGAAACCATCGCTTCTTATCCTGCTGGCGCTGCTATAAAATTCGCAAACTACTCTCTATTAAAAGACACCACTACCTCTAAAATTTATCTTATCGACAGAAACGTAAAAAGACACATCACCACCCCAGAGGCGCTTAGAAAACTTGGATTTAACCCAGAAGAAATACAGAATGCAACAACCGCAGAATTAGCTTCCTATCGAGATGGTTTTCATATAGATGAATCTGCAATAAACCCAACCGGAGAGTTAATAAAAAACACGTCTACCGGAGAAATCTTCTTTTCTCAGAACGGATTTAAATACCAACTTATAGACACCACCGTACTCGAGCTTAACTATCCTTCTCGGTCTGCACGTTCGGCTTCCTCAACAGAGTTAAACGCACTTTACCCTGGTTCTCCTCAAAAATTAAAAGACGGATTACTTATCCGAGATTCAAACGGTTCGGTATATATAACTTCGAAGGGTTTAAAGCTACCAATAGCAAACGAATACACCTTTAACGAACTTTTTGGCGCCGCAAGAATGGATGCCGTTACTCTTGTTCCACAATCGGTAATAGCCCTTCATTCCACTGGCGATGCAATCGAGCTTATAGAAAATATTCCAGATCCAATTGCACCAGAAATAACAACACCAACTACTCCCTCGCAAGCCGCAACATACAAAGCAGTGTGGAATTCTACAGACGCTAAAAAAAGGCTCTCCCCCGGTGAGGTTGCTACCGTAAGTATAAGTTACATAAACAACGGAACAGGCATTTGGAAAAATAATAACGTTTATATTGCGGCAACCACAGAGGGCGGCGAAACAACACCATTAAAGCATGCCTCGTGGGGCAAAAATAACGGCGGATTTATCCCACAGGAAACGTCTGTTGGCTCTAAGAGCATCGCCACATTTAGTTTTAACGTCCAAGCACCCGCAACCGCAGGAAACTATCCCCTTCATATCCAGTTAACGCGATTAGACAGTGTTGGCAACATATCTATTGTACCTGGCGGACTTGTTACTATCCCTATCTCGGTTGTTACAAACGATTATGCTGCAAGTATTGTATCGCATACGCTTCCGGTGGCTGTACGAAACACATGGAGCACAATCCCTATCGAAGTAGAAATAAAAAACACCGGCACAAAAGCATGGACAAAGAAAAAAGTCGCATTAATAATAGAAAACCACCAAGGCAAACAAAGTCCTTTCTACGATTCAGCTGATTGGCTTAATGCGAGTATTGCTGCGGTTCCAATAGAAAACACCACTACTATTCAACCAGGCAAAACCGCGACCTTTAAATTCACCTTAAAGACCAGCGGAATTCCAAAGGGAATTCAAAAACTTAAAATGAATATAGAGTTGAAAGATGTTAACAAACCAGTATTGCTTAATGCCCAAAATACTTTTGAACGATATATACGAATAGACTAGTACATGAAAGAAAAAGAATTTAAAAAAAGAATACAGAAAAATAAATACCAAGTATTCTTTTTTTGTTCACCCGTAGGATTCCCCTTCTGGTTTGCCGTTCATGCCTGGGTAGTAACAAACGACAACGGCATTATTCACCGATGGGAGATTAGTGCGTTTTCAAATTCTGGTAAAAAACACGGCAAACTTCTTTATAGAAATGCCACTCTCCCCTGGAATGGAATAGAGCTTATAAAAATAAAAGGCATGCCACGGTTTCCGAGTATTTTTATAGACGTTATCTCTGGTGGAAAAAATTCTTTAGCACACAAAATGGTTACGTTTATAAAAAACACTCCTAAAACCTACCCATATACAAACACCTATCATCTTATTCCAGGCCCAACCAGCAACACCTACATTCAATGGATATTAAACCACTTCCCTAAAGCAACAATTAAACTGCCCTGGAATGCCTTTGGCAAAAACTACCGAAAAAAAGGCTCATAATGACTTAAAATAAACGGCTCACTCAATGAGCCGTTTATTTTAACTTAATTAGACCACCCCTTAATCCCCTCCTTCTAAAGGAGGGGACCTGCATATCTCCTCCTTGCATAGGCCTGCCCGCCAATGCCAGGCTTTGGCAGGCGGGAGGAGATACAGAGGGGGGTTATTTTCAACGGCTCATCTCGTGAGCCGTTAAAATATTGATTTTTTTATCGTTTTTTAGTACTGTTTAGCCTAATAGCAATGCA
>JABIPD010000007.1 GCA_018698735.1 Candidatus Jacksonbacteria bacterium
ATTAGAGAAGATGAAAAAGCCATTCAAGTTTTTGGATACAATACACAAATGTATAAGCTGACTATTTTTGTAATAGGAGCAGTTTTAGCATCTGTGGCTGGTTCTTTGTATGCAACGTATATAACTTTTATAGACCCAACAGCATTTAATGTAATGGAATCGGTGTTTGTATTATCTATTATTATTTTAGGTGGACTTGCAAACTTAAAAGGTTCTGTAATTGGCGCGTTATTTCTTATTCTTTTGCCAGAGCTATTACGGTTTGTAGGGTTTCCTTCCGATGTAGCTGCGCAGATGCGGCAGTTGGTATACGGATTGTTATTGGTTTTATTAATGCTGTATCGCCCACAAGGATTAATGGGTGAGTATAAGCTATGAAAATTTTAAAAATACAAAATATATCAAAACATTTCGAGGGTGTTCACGCGCTTTCTAAGCTTTCGTTTGAAATAGAAAAAGGAGTCATCACTAGTGTTGTTGGCCCAAATGGCGCTGGAAAAACAACATTAATGAACGTTCTAACAGGGATGGAAACTTTTGACAATGGAACATTTGTTGTGGGGGATATTCCTCTTACTAAAGTAAAGCCACGAGAAATGCCAATGTATCGTATTGCGCGCACGTTTCAAAGTGTGCGGCTATTCGAACAGATGACAGTGTTAGATAATGTGTTGGTTGTTCTTACTGAGCGAAATATTCTAAGCGCCATATTCGAAAAACATTCCAAATATCACGAAGAAAGAGCGTTTGGGATTTTAAAAAGAATTGGGTTGTGGGAGAAACGAAACGAGCTGGCAGAGAATTTATCGTATGGTCAGAGAAAGCTTTTAGAAATAGGAAGAGCTTTAGCAATGGAGCCAGAGGTTTATTTGTTTGACGAACCTTTTTCAGGATTATTTCCAGAGATGGTAAAGAAAGTAAAGTCGATTATGAAAGAATTGCGCGAAGAAGGAAAAACAATAGTGTTGATTTCTCATAACATGGAAATTATCCGTGAGCTTTCGGATCACGTTATTGTTATAGAGAGCGGAACGTTTTTGGCAGAAGGTAAACCAGATGATGTGTTAAGTAGAAAAGATGTTCTAGAGGCTTATTTAGGTGAATAATACATGCTATGAAAAAAGAAATGCTATTGCAGTGCAAGAATATATCAGTCCAATATGCTGGAGTAAAAGCATTGGATGGTGTTTCTGTTGCATTAGACGAGGGCGAGATAGTAGCACTTATCGGTCCTAATGGCGCTGGGAAATCTACTATTCTTAAATCAATATTTGGATTAGCACCGCTTAAGGCAGGTGGTGTGTATTGGCATGAAGACAAATTCGTACCAGTTCCTCATGAAGTTGTTCAGAAAGGAATTGCCTTTGTTCCTCAGGGGCGGAGGGTGTTTACTCATCTTACGGTTCGCGAGAATTTAGAAATTGGTGCCTATACAATAAAAGATACAAAAGAAATTAATAGAAGAATAGAAGATGTTTTTGATATGTTTCCAGATTTAAAAAAGAAAGCAAATGCTAAGTCTGGAACACTTTCTGGTGGCCAGCAGCAAATGCTTGCTCTTGGTAGGGGGCTTATGACCGACCCAAAGGTTCTGTTGCTTGATGAGCCTTCTTTAGGGTTGGCGCCCAAAATTGTAAAAGAGGTGTTTGCAAAAATAAAAGAGATAAACGAAAAAAGAAAAACCGCCATATTTATTGTAGAACATAACTTGCAATCGCTGTTTCAGATTATCGACCGGGCGTATGTTCTTGATAAAGGTAGAATTGCAATGCACGACACTCCCGAGAATTTACAAAAGAGTGATATTTTAGAAAGAGTGTTTCTTGGGAAGGCCAAATAAAAGAACCACCCCGGACCTCGAAGATCTCGGCCCACCCCTCCTTCATGCAAAAGGAGGGGATAGCGCGTTCTTGGTGATTTGTTTTGATGATAAATAGTTTAGTAAAATTTAAAACAATTTCGTTTTAAGGAATAGAGGAGACTTGTCCCCTCCTTTTGCATGAAGGAGGGGATTAAGGGGTGGTTTGTGATAGGTGACTATATATTAAGCTTTATTGTTTTGATTTTTAAGGCAAGCTGGGCTAGTATTCAAAAGATATGAAGAATGCTATCCGAAAGGTTACACCAAACTTTCTTTTACGCTGGTACCACAAGGTTCTGGCAGTTTTGGCATCTGTTGTGTATAGATTTCCATCTCACAGATTAATTGTAATTGGTGTTACTGGAACAAATGGAAAAACAACAACCTGTCATATGATTGCGGATATGCTTGAAAGCTCGGGTGTTGTAACTGGGTTATTAAGTACTATAGAATTTCGGATAGCAAAAAAGCGCTGGGTGAACGCAACAAAACAGGGGATGCAAGGAAGATTTCAACTTCAAAAACTTTTAAGACAAATGGTAAAAGCTGGCTGTAAGGCAGTTGTTATAGAAGTAACATCTGAAGGGATTGCGCAATACAGGCATTGGGGGATTGAATTTAGCGTTGGGGTACTAACGAATCTTACGCCAGAGCATATAGAATCGCATGGTTCGTTTCAAAATTATAAGCATGCAAAATCTGAACTGTTTAAAAACGTTCGTCAAAAGCGTCGCGCTGAATTTGCAGATATTGTGCCTACTACTATTACAAATATCGACAGCCCTCATAGTGACTTTTTTGTGGGTATTCCATCTCGAAGAAAATGGTGTTATGGCGTAGAAGGAGGCCATCATTTTACCGACGCTAATAGCTGCGATAAGCTTTTCGAAGCAAATGATATTAATCTACACTTGAATCAAACTGAATGCATAATAGACGGAATGGATGTAACCATCCATCTTCCTGGTCGTATGAATGTATATAATGCCCTGGCAGCATGGTGTGTTGGTGAGGTTCTTGATATTTCTAAAGAAAAACGTGCGCTAGCATTTAAAAATATAACAACCGTGCCAGGCAGGATGGAGAAAATAGAAAAACACGGTATAACAGTTATTGTCGACTACGCTCACGATGCTGCTGCACTCGAGAATGTATACGAAACTCTCATAGACATG
>JABIPD010000006.1 GCA_018698735.1 Candidatus Jacksonbacteria bacterium
CGTTACTTTGACAAATGAGGTGATTTTGGGTTAGTATACTCACGTCAGAGATGAAGCTAACAATGAAAATTGAGGACGCAGGCCATGCCGAGTATCAATTTTTGTTGAAAGGAAGAATTTATGTAAGCTGCAGTATTCAATTTTATTTGGATACAAAAGCTGAAATAAAATTCTGACGTAATCCGGGGTAGCTCTCCGCCAGCTGGCGGAGGTAGGGCAGTTTAATATGGAAGAGTATACTGTATATGCTATCTATAATAAAAAGCATAACAAAATCTATATTGGGCAAACTCACGATTTGGACGAACGTCTAAGGCTGCACAATGAAAAAGTGTTAAAAGGTTATACTTCTAGATTTGGTGGTGTATGGGAAATTATTTATCGCGAACGAGCTAAAAATAGGAAAGAAGCTTTAATGAGAGAGAAACAATTAAAAAGTTATAGAGGTCGGGAGTTCATAAAACAATTTATCAAAAATAATCCGGGGTAGCTCAGTGGTAGAGCAGTTGACTGTTAATCAATTGGTCGTGGGTTCGAGTCCCCCCCCCGGAGCCATACCGAATGGTCTGCCGAATAGGCAGGCTTTTCGTTTTGTTCAAGATTGATTTTTTGCAGTAAGTTAAAGGGTTCTTTAAGCTTTAGTGTTAATTTTTTGCCGTCTAATAACGAGTTCTGAAGTAGGAATCCTAAAAGTGTCTGTTTTTCGAGAGGTTCAGAACTATCGAATATTTCATAAGCTCTACTTGCTACGTCTAAAAGCGTAGAAGCGGCGCTATAAAAGGACTCGTCGGCGTAATTATGTTTTTGCATTTCATCGAGTAATTCTTTCTGCTCCGATTTATATTCTTTGAGTTTTTTGTCATACATCTCAGTAGTAATACCCCCGTCGAGTTTGTCGTCATACATTTTGCTGACACGGGTTTCTATTCGGTCGTACTGTGTCTTTAACGCTTTCATGTTGTTTTTATGAAATAGTTGCTCTGAATCTTCTGTACGCTTTAGCTCTATCTTGAGGTAGGAAATTGCATCATCGGGTAGACGAAGCCCTTTCAAGAGCTTGTAGACGTGTTCTAATAGTTCTTCTTCTCGTACATAGATGCGTTTGCAGGTTCCTTTGCCGTTTGTGCAACTGTAGTATGTATATCTGCCTTTTTTGAGCTCTGCGGTTATCGTGCAACCACATTGGGCGCAGGTGAGTATTCCCTTAAGTGAAAATGGTTTAGCAGCTTTTTTAGCAGAGCTTTTTTTATAACTTGCCATTACTTCTTGGCATTTATCAAAAAGATGTTTTGTAATAATTGGCTCATATATGTGTGGGTATTCCTGGCCTTTAACTCGCATTACGCCATAGTAGAATGGGTTTTTAAGCATTTTATGAATAGAACTATTGCTTAGGACTTTTTCTGATCTATGATGTCTTAATCCTAGTTTCTTCATTTCTTTTTGGATTGTTTTTACAGAATGAGTTCCTGTTGCGTATAGCTTAAAACTTTTATGAACGAGATGTTCTCGGTCACAATCGAGGATTAAGGTTCTTTTTTCTTTGTCGTCGAGTAAATTAAGATACCCAACAGGTGCCTGTCCGATCCATTCACCTTTTCTTATTTTTTCTTCCATCGCCCTTTTGGTGTTGTCACTAATAGCATTAGAATAATACTGAGCAAGACTAACGGCAATATTAAAATGAAACAGGTCAGTAGCAGGCGAGTTTTCTGTAAGGACAAGATTGTCTCCTGGAAAGTGTAACTCGATTTTTCCTTCTCGTCGTAGTTTTTCAATCTTTGGAAGTCCTACTAAAAAATCTCTTGCTAATCGATCTACTTTGTCACAACAAAGAGCAACAAGTTCTTTTTGTTGTTCTAGGTAATTTATTACGTCATCAAATTTTTGACGTCCTTCTTTGTAGGCGCTTTCATCAAAGGTAAATTCTTTATCAAGTTCAAGGTTGGGAGTTCGTTCTGTATAATCTTTTAAACGAAAAACTTGAGCTGGTAATGAGTTTCCTGCTTCTTTTTGTTCTTGAG
>JABIPD010000005.1 GCA_018698735.1 Candidatus Jacksonbacteria bacterium
CAATCCCTTCGTAAGGGAAAGGTCCCCGGTTCAAATCCGGGAAACGGCTGAAATGTACTGGATATTACAAATAAAAGTGCCTCATTTTTATTTGAGAGGAAGAGCAAACAATAGGTGAAGCAGGCTGACTATGTCAGTTTGCGAAACCTAACGTTTTGCTCTGACGAGGTTCGACTCCGACCATGGGCTGTTTTTTTTGTAAAAGAAATGAGGCCCTCTCTATGCTGAGGGCCTCGGGGTTTGAAGTTGGTTCTGTGGGCGGCTGGCTTTCCTAGTCGAACGAAGGTACGAATACGGTTGAGACGAGCCATCCGTTCTCCAGAAGCCCGATCTGGTTTGAAACCTCGTTGTGGGTGTCGTTCGACGCATAGAGATTGGCGGTCATTGCGCCGTGGACATGGGAATCGCGCTGGAATCTCAGTACGAGCCCGCAGGGCATCGTAAATAGTATGGCTCCCTGCCGGTAAGTAAGAGCCGCGACCGAGTGCTCCTCGCGGAGGGGATCGAGCTCTTCCTTTAGGCGCCCTTCTACACCGAGTACTTCTGCTGGATTCCCTGTCCAGGCGCGGAACTCGGGAATTGATTCAATGCACCCTCCCAGTGCATCTCTTCTTGATGCAAACACTCGGGAAAACGTCGGGGTCTCTATTTTCCACCCCGCACGAAGGAGTCTCAGTAATGTGTCCTGTGGATCTCCTGAGGAGTCTGAGATCACGACAGTAGCGCTCAAGTAGTCCTCGTGCATTTCGCGTTTTGTGAGAATCCCTCCTGACACAAGCGTGGTAGGGAGGGGTGCCGAAAGGACCTCGTCGTCATTGGCGGCAAGATTTCGGGGAGTATCCATTCGAAGCGTGAGCGTGACCGTCCGTTCTCCGTCTTCGTACGTGGCCATTCTCTCGTTCCTCTCGATCGTGAGTGGTGAAGGCCCTGCGAAGCGTTGATTACTCAGCAGGACCTTCATGTCTTGATATGGATCCCTTTAGTAGAGACTCGTCTCCCAGGTGCCGACATTCCAACCGTCGGCAAGAAGACCTTCTGCGTAAGGGAATGGTACTGATTTCGAACCTCTATCGTCGACACTGGATAGATGCGCGTAAGCATCGACCTGAAGAGGTTCTATGCTTGTTCGTATGAGCGCCACCACTATGCCACCCGAAGTAAGGATCGTCTTTCCTGGTGACTCGAAGCGGGAGGGCTCATCGATTTCCGGAGACCCCGGTAGAGCTCGGATGCTTGTTGTGGCGAGAAGGACAGCCAGTTCTGGGATTCTGGAAGAGCTGGCGCTTTCTGCCTTCCTCCAGGAATCGAAAGTTGCCCAGTAGACAGGTTGATTGACGGTCCAGCCATTAGCGATCAGGTGTGTGACCGGGTGGAGTATCGCGGCTCGGTTTCTGATATGTGCACGAGCATGCGAACGAACACCGTCGCCGTAGCTGCCACAGTACCTGCGGATAAATCCGCTGTCGTCGCCAGTGGAGAGATAGTATGTGGCCCCAGTGTCGTCACTGTATGAGGGGCCTTGTTCTACTGCAAACAGCTCTCTGATGGCAGCGTCGGCAGCTCCCAGTGCATCTTCCCTGTTTTCCCTGGGAGGGAAATGAAATTCCAGCTCGATGTACATTGCTCGTTCCTTTCGCTATGAGTCGGACGACTCGAGGTCGGTCACTGTCCATCCGTCGGCTTCGAGATCGGCTCTTGAGAGCTCTGACTCATCCCAAGTAGTAAGCTCTGCAACGGCTCCGACCGTTTCGATATCTCCTTCGAGTGCATCTAGAGCTACAGTCATTAGGCCACCATGGAGAAGTGCGTAGGTTATCTCAGCTCCGGCAAATTCGGCTTCGATATCGGGATCTATGTGAAATTGACCTTGTAGCGCCAATGCCACCGTACCCATACGTACGTCTTCGCCGCGGAACTTTTTAGTAAGGCGTATCATGTCTAGCTCCTTGTTCATCGATCAGGCTGTAGATTCGCCGGCTATTCAGCCGTGGAAGGTACGTAAAACTGCTTTTTTCTTACCATAAATAGTGAATGAGGTCAAGAATAAGATAATACCGCCCCTTCCGCCACCTGGCGGATCCCCTCCCTACATTAGGAGGGGGAATAAGACAAAAAGACGCCCCAGCGGGACGTCTCTACAGCTACAGGAACTGAAGGATAACAATTTTTAAGAGCCAAAGAAATAGAGCCACCATTTGCGTGCCCCAGAAATAGTTGGTATATCGTCTATAGGCTGAGGGATAGCTATTTCTTCGGTAGAGACCTCTGGGTCCACCAACACAATCACCTCTTCTCCTTCTTTTCGTAAATTGAGCTTTTCTTTTGCTTGCACTTCTACAAATGCATCAGAAGAAGCAAGAAATTGTTTACTTTTTAATATATCTTGCTGTTCAGTAAGTTCGGTAAACTCTTGCTGAAGGGCTGCAATCTCTTTAGAAATATCTCGTTGAGTGGTAAGGCTTTGAACAAAACTAATTCCAAGCACCACTAGCAAAATAACCTCTACTGCAAGGGCGATTTTAGAAAAAAACAATTTTTGCCACAGTGATGCAAACCCAGCCATATTTTGTGTGTATTTTTAATGCTTCTATCCTCGTAGACGAGTAAGAGGTCAGAGATTCTTCACTTCGCAGAGCTCCTTCAGAATGACGAAGTGGAAGCTATGTTGTTTTGTACGTCATCCTGCTGTGTCCCGTCCTTGTGACGGGGAGTGATTAGTGAAGAATCTTCATTACAGGTATGCAGCCTATATGGAAGATCCTTCAGGCTGCCTTCAGGATGACATTTTTAATTTGTCATCGCGCTTGCCCGCCTTTGGAGGGAGGCATCCGAAGCGATCTCTGAGATTGCTTCGTCGCAGAGCCTTCTCCCAATGACAAACAACTATATATATTGTACACTATTTTTATCTATGACATCAAAGAATAAAAAAAGGCTCAAAATTGTTGTTGGCGTGATATTACTTATTGGCATGATAGCCTTTACGCTGTTACCGCTTTTTAGCTCAGGAGTAAGCGGGTATTAAATAAAAAAGAAGGCTGGCATATTCCCTCTCCTTGCATAGGAGAGGGTTAGGCCCCGTCCGGAGTCGGATGCGGAGTGACTGGGGAGAGGTTTGTATTTAACTGGGTTTCTCCAAAGCATGGATCCCGGGTCAAGCCCAGGATGAGAAGACGAAATAACTCCCCCCAGCCCCCTCTTATGCAAAGAGGGGGAGGAGATGCACCTCTTTCTTACTTATTCTTTTGTATTATTACCGTTTTAGAATTTCTAAGAAAGCCTTGGTAGGGATTTTAACTCCTCCTTGTCCAAGCTCTTTCATTTTTTTCTTACCTTTCTTTTGTTTTTCTAACAGTTTCTTGCGGCGAGATTTATCTCCGCCATATAATTTTGCGGTTACATCTTTTCTCATTGGCGGGATTCTCTCGGACGCAATAATCTTTGCTCCAAGTGCTGCTTGCAACTTAATTTCGAACATCCCCCTTGGGATATGAGTTTTAAGGGTTTTTACAATATGTCTACCAGCTCGCTGCGCCTCGTCTTTATAGGTAATGGTTGCAAGGGCTTCTACAAGTTCTTCTGCAACTAATACATCTAACCGCACAACATCTGCGTCTTGGTAACCGCTAAATTCGTAGTTTAAAGACGCGTATCCAGAGGATATGCTTTTTAGTTTATCGTAAAAATCTATAAGCAATGCAGATAATGGTAATATGGATTTTAAAATAACGCGCTGCTTGTTGCCATGAGAAATATATTCGGTGTCATTTACGTTTCCGCGTTTATCGTGTACCAGCTGCATAATATTTCCAACATACTCATTTGGCGTGAGTATATCTACATTCATCCATGGCTCCTGAATTTTTTCTACATAATGAGGTTCTGGTAACTCCGATGGATTTGTTATAGTGACTGTTTCGCCATCTACTCGTATAACCTCATATGCTACCGACGGGACGGTAACAATTAAATCGAGCTCGAATTCCCGAAGCAGCCTTTCTTGAATAATTTCTAAATGCAGCATTCCTAAAAACCCACATCTAAAGCCCGGTCCTAAGGCCGCCGAGTTTTCTGGCTCGTATGATAGTGAAGCATCGTTTAGTTGAAGTTTTTCGAGGGCTTCTGTAAGTGTTGGCACATCTTCACCATTTCTACAGAAAACGCCCGCAAACACCATCGGTAAAACTTTTTTATACCCAGCTAGCGAATCTGCTGGTAGTTTTTTTGTGGTTATAGTGTCACCTACTCGTGCGTCTTGAATACCTTTTAAGCCTGTTACAATATAGCCAATCTCTCCGGCAACTAATTCTGTCTGTGGTTTCATTTGTGGTGCAAACGATCCTACCTCTAAAACCTCGGTATCTGTTTTTGTTCCAATAAATTTAATGCTGTCGCCTTTTTTTACGGTGCCGTTTTTTAATCTGACGTATGTGATAACCCCCCGGTAATCGTCGAAATGGGAGTCAAAAATAAGTGCTTGTAAGTTTTTCTTTGTGTCTATGGTTGGAGCTGGTACTTTTTCTACTAGTTTGTTGAGAACAGCCTCTACTCCTTCGCCGGTTTTTCCAGATGCACGTAAAATGTCTTCTTTTTTGCATCCAAGAAGCGCCATAAGCTCTTCTTCCACTTTCTCTGGATCTGCATGCGGCAGATCTATTTTATTTAAAACAGGGATTATTTCTAAATTTTGATCTATAGCCAAGTATAAGTTTGCTAATGTTTGTGCTTGTACTCCTTGGCTAGCATCTACTAACAGTAAAGCCCCTTCTACAGCTGCTAAAGAGCGAGATACTTCGTATCCAAAATCTACATGTCCTGGGGTATCTATAAGGTTTAGTTCGTAATTTACGCCTTCTTTTTCCCATTGCATGCGAGCGGGCTGGAGTTTGATAGTAATGCCTCTTTCTCTCTCTAATTCCATGGAATCGAGCACTTGGTCTTTCATTACACGCTTATCTATGGTGTTTGTTAGCTCTAAAAACCGATCCGCAAGGGTCGATTTTCCATGATCAATATGCGCGATGATACAAAAATTACGTATTTGCTTGTTAGTCATACCAATTTAACTAAAATCTTATACAAAGAAGACGTATGCAATACGTCTCTACAGGGCAAAATGAGCTCTGAGTGGGTGTCTATTAGCCCAACAATGGAGAAATTTGGGATGTTCTTTTGATTCATGTCGCTAATATTAGCCTATTTTATGCGGTATGTGAATATTGACAAAATATTAATACTATGCTATAATGCTTCCAACAATGGATAAGGCAGTACGGCGGATCCAACAGCGAATAACGGGAGCATCGGAATGAGTGCAGTACTTAGAGCGGGCCAGAAGGTTCAGACGCAGGTGACCAGAGGGCAGCAGCCCCGGCAGGAGCGTCAAGAACGCAGCAGTGGCAACTTCCGCCACGCCCCCCGGCGCGCCCCTCGCAAGAACAGCCGCGTCTTCATGGTCGTCCGCTAGCACCATCACAGGTGTGAGGAACCTCCCAGAAAGGAGGAACAAGGGTATGTATTGAATACAGCCCAACATCTCGACAAAATATCATAGCGCTCGGTGAGATTGGCTAACCCCAATCAATATCCCGAGCGTTTTTTATTACTTTAAATTTATTTATTAAACAGTTTTTTTACCACAGCAAATTCTTCTACGTTCGCAATCCAGGAATACGCTATATATACTGCCCCAAACACTAATGTTGCTACTGTTCCCTGAGTAAATAATCCAAGAACTGTCTGCGTGTCTACCATTCCTGCCGCTAAATAGAGTGTTCCGTATGCAAGCCAACCAGAGATAATGGCACCAATACTAATTTTACTTACATTACGCAATATTTTTTCGTCGTCTAAATCGCCTATTTCTAATCTCAACAACAGCCATAATGCCGAAGCATTAAATATACTTGCTATAGAGAACGATAATGCCAGCCCTGCAACTCCTAATCGTGGCGCAAGAATAATAGAACCAATAATATTTATTACAATAGAAATTAAACTTACAACAACTGGAGTTTTGGTGTTATGGCGGGCGTAAAACGAACGTGCGAGCAGAGGAATAATACCTTGCGCAAACAACGAAACAATAAATAACGAAAGCGTGCGAATGGTCATTACCGTATCTTCCCAATCAAACTGGCCGTATCCTAAAATAAGACGCACCAATTGAGCGCGTAATATTAAAATAAGGATCGATGCAGGAATTATAATATACAATATTCTTCGCAGTATGGTAGAGAAATGGGAAACAAATTCTTCGTTTTTGTTTTTTGCAAATGCCTGAGCAAAGACAGGGAATGCTGCAATCGCATATGGGATAGCTATAATGCCATAAGGAGCTGACTGAAGGTCGAAGGCCCAATAATACACCGCCACAGAGCCTGTAATTAAGGTAGAGGCTATAATAGTGTTTACCACTTGGTTAAGCTGGTTTCCTATCATGCCGAGCATGCGTGGGATCATTAAAAAAATAATCTTCTTAACATGTATATTGGCAAAATCTATTACAAGTTGATATCTGTACCCTATTCTGAATACATCGTACGCCTGAATAAGCATATGAAGTGCGGCTCCTAGTATAACCCCAATCCCTAGCATCGAGATCCCAAATCTTGGGGCAAGAACTATACCAATAATAAGTCCAACATTATATAACACTGGCGCTAAGGCAAATAAGTGAAATCTACGATACGATTGCAATATGCCACTAAACACACTGCTTAATGCCAAAAAGAAAACGCCAACAAGCATGAGGCGCGTTAAAGAGACGGTGGTTGCAAGTGTCTGTTCGTCGAAACCAGGAACAAGATGCGGAATAATACTTGGTGCAAATACACCGAGCACTACAATGACGGCAATAATTATAACTAATAATGTATTTAATAAAGCATTTGCAATTTTCCAATGGTCACCTTTTTGCAAAACTTTTTCTCCTTGGGCTATGAATTCAACAAACACTGGAATAAATGCAACAGATAAAGCGCCAACAAACAATGTGTTCGAAACTAAATCTGGCAGTCTAAAGGCAGCATAGTACGCGTCGGTAATATTCCCTGCTCCATATTCAAAAGCAAGCAGCTGGTTTCTAACTAATGCCAACAACTTTGCAATAATAGTGAAAAAAGAGATGGTAATAGCACCTCCAATTATTGTGGTCTGTAATTTTTTTGCGACTTTTGAAACCATGTTTTTTATGCCTGCTAGGGGCATAGACTATTCGAATGAATAGTCTATTTCAAATTGACGTCATTCTTAAACTAAAATGAAATTTCTAATTGCACTAATTTTTAATTAACCTAATCAATCACCAATACTCAATTTCCAATGTGAACTCAATCTCATCTGATTGACGTACTGCCGAACGGTATCTCTATTGTTTATTGCGATTTAGGCCATTGGAATTTAATTAGAAATTATAACGCTAGTTTTCTTCATTTCCAATAACAGCTCCCCAGAATATGTCTTTATCGGCAACGTCTGAGAGTGTAATAGTATATGGCGTTTGCTGCAAGTCTCCTTGGCTTGTTTTGGTCCAGTAGGATTCAATCTCGTTTTTGCTACTTCTGAGGGTAGATGTAATCTCGAATGGCTCTGCCCCCGACTGCTTTTGTACTAACAGGCTATATCGAACAGGAGCCTGCTTAAATGCTAACGTAATAGGCAGTTTGTAGGTATAGGTGATTGTTTGCGTCTCTCCTGGATTAAGCCACATGTAGCTGCCAAAAACTGTTTTATCCCACTCCTCTGTTATTCTTGTTCCAGAACGTTCTTCGAGTAATGGAGATTTTTCTATAGCTTCTAAATCTATATCTCTCTCTAATAAATCTTTCGAGCGTTTAAAGGTAAGATCTTGAGGGTGAAGAGCTCCAGAAGCAGAAACAAGTTCGCTTCCTTGCGGGACATATACTCTTAAATAAGAAATATTTCTAAGATAGGCAAATTTTTGGTCTACTGTAGCATTGTGGGTGCGTGTTATCTGCACGGTTGAAAGCACCGAGCCATCCGCTTGAATAACTGCCTCATGCTCAACTGTTTGTTTAATAGCTTTATTAGATTTCCCGCCCGCAATGTTTGAATCCACCACCATTAAATAATCTTGTGGAGCCTGGCGAATATTTCCAGCCCAGCCGCTCGAGCTAAACCAATCCTGCATATCTGTGTGATTGGAGTAAAATTGAATATCTCTGCTTACCAACGCAGAAGACAAAACAGCTAACACATTCAGAAATTCCTGTGGTTTGGTTTCGAGTAGTTTTTCTATTAATTTGGGAGTAAGCGCACCGAGTATTTTTTTTGGTTGATTTTCTTCTCTGTCATAATCTACTTCTACTTGTTGTTGGATAACATCTATAAACGAATCTTCTGTTACTGTAAGATCGAATTCTTCGAGGTATATAGGGCCAGTAAATGCCAAAAGCTTTTCTACTAACGAAGCGTTAAGCGCAATAACCTCGTCTACAGTTGGGCCACCAGATTTTTCGTAAAACCATGACATTTTTTCTGCCGATGACGGAAAGTCTGGAAACCAGTTGGAATCATGAAACTGCCAACGTGGGCTAACGAGCCATAATGGTTTTGGAGCCTCCACTTGCGCAGTTAACTGCCCCTGGAGCGAATAACTGCCACCACCAGGAATTTCTATATGCTTTATATTGCCTCTATCTATGTCCACTAAAGCAAAGCTTCCGAGGAACCCGCCTGTTGCCCTTAGTTCGGTATTGTTTTGAAAAACAACTAACGATCTACGGGTTTGCTCCGACCCAAACAGAATCATAAGGTGATCTATAAGTTCCACCATCTGTAGTGTTGACTCTTGCAAGGCAGGTACTACATGTTGAAACTCTCGCCATTGGGATTTTCCCTGCGCTGGTATATATTTTTCGTTTACGTTACTCATGAGTTGATTTACATAAGCAATTCTTGGTCGTATACGCTGCAAGGAATCTTTAAGGCCCTTCATTTTAGTTATTAGATTTGAATCCTGATAAGAATAGCCTGCATCTGCTAGCCCTTCGAACGGAACGGTGTTTGGATTTATGTCTTCGGAGGTAAGGTCCAGAATATTTCCTTGCGTAAACGAGGTTAAGGCGTCGGTAAGGTCGCCAGCTGCTAATGTAAGTTGTGTGCCGATTTCTAAAAGGCTATCGGCTGTGTCCCCCTGAGGAGTAAATGCAATCACAGCGTCTGCTAGTATGCCAGCATTCTGAATAGCCTGGCGAGCCTGGGTAAAATTATTGTGAGCGCTTTGGAAGGTTGCCTGTATTTTTTTAATACTGGCAGGGTCAGGCGAAAGCTCTATAGATTTTAAATCGTCTATTGCAAGCCAGGTACTTTGGACAACAGAATTTTTTGTGTCGTTTGCTACTCCAATTGCCTGAATTGGCAAACTTACAACAACTACAAGAATCAGGAATCCTGCAAAGGCCTTCCACTCAAACCCAAAAGAGTCATGTAAGGGTTTATAATGCCGCTCTTCCTTCTCTTTCTTTTGAGGTTTTTCTTTGGGTGCTATTCGGGCAAGTCTTGAAAGAGCAATAAATGGTGTTGCAAAAAAGAGCCCTACCAGTGCCACTGCTTTACCTAAACCTAGAAGAACAGAATCTGCACCACGCGCTACATCCCTGCCTACATCTATATCGCTTTTAATTTCTTTTGAAGCGTAAGTAGCTTCTTTCTCGAACGCATGTTTAAGATTAATAAGCGTTCCATGCCGTTGGGATTTTTTTGACGACCGCAAATGCTTACGTTTTTTTCTTGTTTTATATTCGCTCTCTCGTGCTTTTTCCTCGAACTCTAAAATTTCTTGTGAAGCCTGTGTTACTTTTCTTTCGAAAGAGTTCATTGCCCGCGTCATATCCGAACGTTGGGTGAAGGAGTCTCGCTGAAAGGTTTTAATATTACTCCTAAAAAGCGAGGTATGCACAAAATACGGGTGATTTTTAACCCGTTCGAATGAGGACTCTAGTTGATTCAGCTGGTTTAGCTGCTCATGAGAAATTCCTCTGTACATATAAAACAATGGATACACGTATCCATTGGTATTATATCACACTCTTTATGGCTCTATTTAGTTAATCTGTTGATAACACTTCCAAGTATTATACCCCATTTGCTTTGTTGAAAATTTCTTTAGCTGTTCCCTGCCTTTTTGTATGTAAGAGTCTCTTAGTTCCCTGTTCTGCGATAATTTTTCAAGAGCTTTTTGCAAATCTGCACTGTTATCACTCTGTACTAAATATCCAGCAGGTCCTGCTACTTCTTTTAAAGAGGAATTATTAGAAGCAATTACTGCTGTGTTTGCAGCCATAGCCTCTAAAACCGGTAACCCAAAACCTTCGTATTGTGTTACGTACACAAGCGCAATACTATTTGTATAAAGCATCGATAATTCTGTATCAGACACTTGGTCTACCCATTGAACTCTTTGATAATTATTTGAATAGTTTTTTTTGATCCAAGCCTGTACATTTTTGTGAAACTTATCGACCCTGCCAGCAATAACAAACTGCGTACCTCGTGGAATGGTATTTAAAGATTCCATAAAACTTTCTATCATGTGCTTTAGGTTTTTATGAGGATAGGCTGCGCCAACATAAAAAAAATATTTCAATGGAGATAGATTCCATTTTGCTAGCACATTACTTTCAATTGCCGTTTCCGCAGAGGCTGGAGTTTTAATAGCGTGGTGGATAACGCTTAAAGGAGTTTTAAGTGTTGGATAATATTCTAAAATGTCTTGTTTCGTCTGTTTGGATATGGTTATAACGTGTTTTGCTGCTTTAAGTGCATGCCAAAGCGTTAGCTTGTAACCCAGAAGCTTCAGTTTATATATAAATGGATGATGAGTAGATGCGTATTCTGTTGGGAATTTATGAATAATCATGTCGTGTACCGTAACCACATACGGTTTGTTGTACAAAAGCGGAACAGTAAAGTGAGGGAAATGCATAATGTCTACGCTTTGTTTCGCAATAATTTTTGGAAATTGAATCTGCTCCTTTAATGTATAGAGCCGTATATCTGCATGTACTTTTTTAAAATTCTTATTCTTGGGAGTGTATTCATGCCAGCCATTTGAGGACAAAAAAATACTATACTCGTTTTCGTGGTCGAGCTTTTCGAGTTGTTCTATTAGTATTTGTATATATCTCCCGATTCCTCGGCCGTACGTGCCGTATAATCGAGCATCTATTCCTATTTTCATATCCTCTTACTCTAGCATAATTTATAAAAGAAAAAAGGGCCCTCCGCTCAGTGGTATTGAGAGTGCCCCTTGTTTAATCTTTCCTGAACAGGAGAGAAAAAGGAAAGACCAAACTGGCGATTCCATAGCACTAAGCTATCAATTTGTTTATTTGATGTCAACTGTACGCCACTACACCCCACCATTTTTTTGCTGCATTATCCCACGTAAATTCCTTCGCCCTGTTAATGCCTTTTAATTTAACCGCGGTGTACAGGTCGTTATCGCCATTCAGTTCATTAATTGCATCTGCCCATTGTTTTATTTGGAAGGGAGATATAAGTAACCCAGAGTCTTCAACAAGCTCTGGCAAACTTGTAGCGTTGCTTGCAATAACAGGGGTTCCAGACGCCATAGATTCTAGTACAGGCAGACCAAACCCCTCAAACAAAGATGGATACAACAAACACCATGCCATAGAAAGGACGGCTTTTTTGTCCTTTTCTGGAAGGTATGGAAGTTCTTTTGTTCCTGTCGTGATGACTGGAATATCCACCAAATTTTTAATGTATGGAATAATTTCAAGATTTTTCCTCTTGCCTCCCCCACCAAACACTAAAATAAATTTATCTGGTAAATTGTATTTATCTCGTATTTGATCATTTTCTTGGGGAACGTATCTTCTTGAAACTCCTTCATGAATAATACTTATTTTAGATTCCGGTATTTTTAAAGTTTCTACAACATCTTCTGCAGTATAGCGAGATACAGCAATTATACGCTCTGCATTTTTGCACAGCATTGGGAGGTTGATTGCTTTATGCCACAGCTGTTGTTTTTTTGTATACCATTCTGGATGGTGAATAATAGAAAGATCATGCACCGTTAGAATGTAGGGTGATTTTGTTTTTGTGTAGTTCCAATTTGGTAACCAGGTAATATTGGCGTCCTCTGATTGGAATAATAACTTATCCATCTGTGGAGCGTTTAGAACAAGGCTCGATAGATTAAGTAATTTATTTGGGACATTAAATTGTTTAAACAGTATATTATCCGGCGGTGTGTAATTTGGTGGTAGTGAAATATTTTTTCCACTTAAAAATACCCGGACATCGGCGTTTGAAGACGCAAATTTTCCGATAGAATGGATCATTTTAGATGTATATACCGAAACCCCGCCCCATTGCTTTTCTAGGAGGGAGCGTCCATCTATTGCTATTTTCATAGGGATGTAGCAATAATTCATACACGAATCACAGAGATTCTTCGCCTGCTGCAGGCTCTGAATGACGAAAAGAATAGACCTGTTCGTCATTCAGCCGTGCCCCGTCCGTAGTCTGGTTGACGAAGGATCTTGGTTTTTGTCATTTCGACGGAGTTGCATTGAAGTTGCGACGAGAAATCTTCTAACGAACGAAGGTGTGATACTTACTCCCAGATTTCTCTCCGCGATGCGCGAATCGAAATGACAGGCAGCTTTACAGAAGCTTCATAGTTGGGAGCTTTTTTTCGTTCATTACAGATTTAGCGAATGCGTCTATTTCTTCTAAAAACCTTTTAGTACTAAACCGTTGAGCATATTCACAAATTGCATTTGCGTCAAACTCCTCTGGTCTAAATCGAATAATAGTATGAGCAAGTGCTTCCCATGTTTGCTCGTCGAAAAAGGTTCCAGTTATCCCCTCTTTTATTGTTTCTAAAAATCCACCGCCTTTGTATGCAACTACTGGCTTACCAAATGCCATTGCCTCTACGGCTGTTATTCCAAAATCTTCCTCCTGTGGTTGAATAAGAGCAATACAATTTTTAATTAGTTCGTTCTTATCTTCTTCTGACACAGCCCCAGTAAAATGGATATTCTTTTTTGCTAATCTTTTAAGCCTTCGCTGTTCCTCTCCCACACCTGCAACCACAAGCGGGATGCCGAGTTCGTTAAATGCTTCTATAGCAACATCTACCCTCTTATAGGCTTTTAGTCTTCCTAATATAAGATAGTAATTTTTGTTGGTGAAAGAAGGTTTTTTTCCTCCTACATCTACAGGCGGATAAATTACAGTACTGTCTTTTCCATAATAATTCTTAATTCTTTGGGCTACAAAATCTGAATTCGCAATAAAATGGTCGACCCTTTGGGCGGCAACATAGTCCCACAATCGGAGCTGCGTAAGCATGATAGGTAGGAATTTTTTAATAAAGATATTCTGACGTAATTCTTCTGTGTAGGTATTCGCATCGCTCCATAAATATCTTGTTGGGGTGTGACAATAGCAAATATGTTTTGCTCCAGGGCGAATAAGTACACCCTTGGCAAATGCCGAGGCATCGCTAATAACAAGATCGTATTTGCGTAAATCCATTCTTTCTATTGCAGATGGCATAAGTGATAAATACCAGCGGAAAGATTTTCTAGAGAATGGCAGAGATTGAATGAAAGATGGAATAATAATGCTAGAACTAAAATATCCACGCATCGCATGAGGATCGTGGATTAACGTATAAATAGGAGCTTTGGGATAAAGCTCGGTAAGGGCCTTAAGCACTCTTTCGGCGCCTCCAAATTGGTTTAAATGGTCGTGTACTAATGCAACACGCATACATGAATAGACATTGTAATGACTACTCAGTTTATAGAACAATAGTCGTTAGATCAACCAGGCAAAGAGGATGATTTGTGCATGAAAATAGAAGCGCCCGCCGAATCCTTTCGATAAGGACCAACGGGCGTCAACGGATGTTTGTTTAGGTTGGGTTAGGCGGGCGGCGAAATCTCCAGGAAATAACACGAATCGCCGTAGGTATGCCTCTCTGGAGAGGTGAAGGTGCATTGTGGTGCCGAAGACCCTGGATCAGTCACCTCGTCGACCAGCAGCCCCATCCCTGATTTATGATCATCTCGAACGAAGAGGGCCGGTCTCCCGATGAGAGGTGAACCCCCATGTACCCAGAAGTACGAGATAAATGACTGACACAAGGCAGCGATGTCGATTCGGGCAGCTACGGCCCCTGGGAGAGCTGCATTGATGTAGCGTTTTGCGCCCTCCAACTGAACGTCGCCTGACGGTATTGGGCACATGTTTATCAGGCGGTAGCCATCCCAAAGGGGTTCCCGATTGCGGAGTCGAGTCCCCTCAGACTGAGACAAGCCTCGAATGAAGTCGGTGCTGGGTTTGAGTTTTGGCGGCAGGTCACGAAGCATCGGCCCCAGCTTGCGCCTAAAGACACGAATCAGGTGCCATGAATTTACCTCTGGACACCTGTCGTTTTCGTCCGCACACCACTGCAGAGCGTCCGCGGGGAATGGAACTTTGCCAGCAACCGCTGGCTCTGTTATGCCCCAAGCACGAATGACGTCGGCGTCGGTGATCACGAAACTATCCCCAAGTCGCCTTATTGCCGTCAATTCGCTTTGTGTCACCACTGATGCTTGTCGAGTGGCCCTGGTTGGATCAAGGGCTCTAGCAACGCGCTGAGCAGTCGCTGTACTCAGGATTATTCTCCTGACGTCCTCGACTGTGACTCCAGCTCGACCAAGCGCGATCATGGTCTCGGCGGCTGTTGTAGCCTTGGCTTCTCCTGCCCTTGGGTCTGACTCATGATGATCACTCATCACACATCTCCCATGTTGTGAATACAGAAACTTGACTCATAGTGGTTACCACTACACATCTTATCTGTATTATTTGAAAGACACTCAAAAGAGCGTTTTCAGAATGCTTTATACATAACATCTATGATTATTATTGTCAATAGTTTAATAAAAAAGAACGGCTCACTGAATGAGCCGTTTATTTTATGCAGTCATTCTCAGCTTGACTGGGAATCCAGTGATATGATGAACTCTCTAAGGCATGTCCCTCTTCGAGGGATCCCTCGAAGAGGGAGATTCCGGATCAGGCCCGGAATGACTTCACAAGATTATGAAGCGTTTTTTCGGGAGAGGACAACTATTGGGGTTTTTAGAATAATACCGATATCCATTTTAAGTGACCAGTTTTCTATATAATACATGTCTAATCTAATCTCTTCTGTAAATGCAAGACTCGATCTACCCGAAATTTGAGCCATTCCAGAAATACCAGGCTTTATAGAAAGCACGCGCTTTTGGTGATGTTTATATTGCCCAACCTCCTCTGGTTCATGCGGCCGTGGGCCAACAACACTCATATCACCTTTTAATACATTCCAAAATTGCGGGAACTCATCGAGGCTATATGCACGAAGGAATTTGCCAACACTTGTTATCCGAGGATCGTTTTTCATTTTAAATAATGGCCCAGAGCGTTCGTTTTCTTCGAGTAATTCATTTTTCATTTCGTGGGCATTATTCACCATCGATCTAAATTTGTATAAAGTGAATTCCTTTCCCTTCCCACCAATTCGAGTTAAACCAACAAACACAGCGCCTTTGGAATTAAGCTTTATAACAATTGCAATTAAAGCGAATACGGGAGATAGCAATAAAAGAAGCAGCCCAGAAAATACAATATCAAAACAACGTTTAATAATTCTTCCCCATCCGTCTAAGGGCGTTCGTTTAATATGAATAAGCGGGGTGCCTAAAATGGTTATAATATCTATGTTTCGTAGATGAGCGTCGAATATATCGGCGGCATAATAAAACTTTTTGTGGGCGTCGTGTGTTACAACCATAAGCTCTTCTATTAACTCTCTGGGTGCATTTACGTCGGTAACTATTACGCTATCTATACCACTTTGCTGAAGTTTTTGAGAAAGGGTTTCTGGCGTTTGAGGGTTTAAATCTATAGTACCCTCAGATTTTAATCCCCAATTTTTGTTTTTTTGAATTGTTTGTTCGAACTTTTGGGCTGTACCATTGTTCCCAATTAATAATGACTGCTCTAGTCCGTGCGAGTGACGGTATGCAGATTGCCGTAATACGCGAATAATCCATCGTTCAAGAATTAACAAAACAATCGCAATAACCCAGGCAGCTAAAATAATAAACCGAGAATCGAATAATTCTCGTTGAATAAACATCCACACAGTAATAATTAAGAACCCAGCAGTAGAGGCAAAAATAATACGACCAATAACATCTATAAACCTTCGCGGTTCTGGAATTTTATACAGCCCAGAAAGCGAAAAAACAGCAATCCAACTTATTCCTATTGCAAGCACAGAGGCTGCATAGGCAGTAAAAGACAAATTAAAAACCACTGGCCGTAATTCGGTGACAAGTGGATGGTATCTAATTAAATACGAAATCAAACCAGCCACAACCAACATGATATAGTCGAGTGGTACAGTAAGTGCAGAAAAAAAGATGTCTGATTTTCTCATGTATTTTATAATGGAGACCCCTCCTTAGTCCTCCCCTCTGAGAAGGGAGGAGAAAAAAACAGAATGACTTGGGACCATAAAAATGAGGTGCGCAACCCTAAGCCTCTTGGGGTGAGCACGCATTTTTATGGAGGAGATAAAGTAAATACCTCTCCTCGGTCCTCTCCTATATTAGGAGAGGAGGGTGGAAAATTATGAGGTGTCCGAAAGCCTGTAAGCCGAGTTTTGTCCATCATCTTACGATGAGTAGATGATCATCTATCTGGGATGTATGTTGCCATACACCTCGAACGACACAAATGAAGATGCATAACACCTTCGGTCTTTCACTAGAAAGGGTTTACCAACTATTTGACGCAAAGTTTAAAGGTTTCCCTGCAAACTTTGTTGATATCAAACTCGTATGTCACCATACGCGTTTTTACGAAGCTCCTCCTCACTCTGTGGGGTGTTGGAACATTGTAAAACTTTTCACCTTTTGCCCATGCTTCGCATGGGAAACTCGAAATTCAAATACCGAAATCAGAAAAGAATAATTATGAAAAATAGTTTTCCTATTTCTGATTTAATATTTTGTGCTTCGGATTTCTCATGCAAAGCATGAGCTTGTATAGTCTCTGTGGCACTTTCCCTAGGCTTAGCATTATTATAACTATGAACACACACAGCTATAATGTGGTACGCCTGGTGGCTGTTAGCCACTTTCACGACTTCATGCTCCGCATGAAAATCCAAAATCTAAATAGAGAAATAAGAAAATTTGACAGATAATCTCCAGTTGGCTCATTTCTTATTTCGAATTTTAATATTCGAATTTTAAGCGAAGCACAAAGAGTGCTCGGACTTTCCTCCCCCTCTTTCTTAATGAAAAAGAGAGCGATCATCCAGCTTTCGGACAAAAATAGAGTATCAAAAAACAGAGATTTAGTCAACCTCTGTTTTTTTATTTGATTGTGATTTTATTGAATTCCAGCTGGGGTAAGAGTTCGATCTCCGGCACTCGCAAAGGCCCCAACACCCGTCTCTAAACAAAATGTTACCGTATATGTGGAACCATCTGCAGATATATAGCTATAATTCTCCGCTACATTTGCAACTGATACTGCATCACTGCAACCAGGAGCAGCGGGAGTGGTTAATGTCATATAAGTGTTTCCCCCAGCACAGCTTCCAGCAAATGAGGCCGAAGAGGAACAAAGAATATTTTTGTTTGCAGTTACTGCTAGGCTAACTGCCGATGCTTCGACAGGGTATACACTATTAACATCAAAATAAAGCTCTAGAGCTGTTTGTAAGTTTTTCATGTCCGCAACACGCCGAGCATCTCGAGATCTTTGTCTGGCAGAATTTAAAGAAACAGCTCCAAGTGTTGAAAGAAGCCCAATAATAGAAATAACGACAAGCAATTCAATAAGAGTAAACCCCTTTTTGTGGACCATAGAAAAGTATATAAATTTTTAACATGTAAAGTATAGCACTTTACAAAAACATTTAAAATAGTTGTTATTTTTTCCCAACTTCCTTATCAAGGGCATCGTTTACAAGCTTGTCTGCGCGTTTGTTTTGAGATCGCGGTACGTGGCTAAAGGTTATACCCTTAAAACTTTTAGAAATATTCCAAGCCTTTACAAACAGTACCGCCAACTTTTTATCTTTTACTTTGTATTCCTGCTTTAGTTGTTTTACAACAAGCTCGCTATCTAAATAGCAATCTATTACTTGAACTTTATTTTCTAAAGCAACCTCTAGCCCTTTTAATAAAGCACTATACTCCGCTTGATTGTTTGTTGCATTTCCAATCGTTTCTCCAAGCTCTTCGATAATTTTGCCGTCGACATCTTTTAATACAATGCCGATAGCAGATGGCCCTGGATTGCCACGTGCGCCTCCGTCGGTAAATAATGTGTATTTCATGTTATGAAGTTTCTCTAATATCTATCAGCCGCAGCTGGATTGTTTTATTTCCATTCCAATTATTAATATCCACCTCATAGGCGACATCTATTCTGGTTCCTATTTTAACACGGTCAACCCAATCCCCAAACCTAAAGCCTATTACTTCGTGGGTATGATTGTTGTGCTTTAGCGTAAGTTTTAAATGTTGCTGATCGCTTCCAATAGCACGCAAAGAGACTATTTCGGTATTATAACTACAAAAAACGGGTTTTTTGTTTGCCATGCCATGGGGTTCTAGAATTTTCAATTCATTGATTAAGTCGTATGTAATGGTATCAAACGAAAGTTCGGTATCTATTTCTAATTCTGGAACTAAATCTTCTTCCTTAAGAATTTCTTTAGCATAGGTGTTTAATCTTTTTTCGAATTCAGCAATATCTTTCTTATCCTTAAAAGTAAAACCACAAGCTTGTGCATGTCCGCCATAGTTCTCGAACAAATCTGCGGATGTTTTTTCTATGGCTTCTATAATATTAAAGGCTGGAATACTTCTACCAGATCCTAAATACCCCTTTGGGCTGGTACCAATAACAAAGGTTGGTCTAAAGAATTTTTGGGTGACTTTTCCTGCCACTAACCCAACAAGCCCGACTGGCCAGCTGCCCATTTCTTCCTCAAATGGTTGGTGAGATACAAGCACATACGGCATAGGGTCTTGTTTTGGAAGCTGTTCCAAAGCCTTTGCAAACATGTCAGAGGTAACAGACTGTCTTTGTTGGTTTGTGGTATTAAGCTCCATTGCAAGCTGCTGCAATACAACAGGGTCTTTTTCTAGCAAAAGCTCAACCGCAGAGTTGGCGTGTTTCATTCTACCTGCTGCATTTAAACGCGGACCAATTACAAATCCAATGTGATAGGTATTAATTTCGTTTGCATCTACCTGCGCTGCTGCCAAAATTGCTTTTAATCCTGGGCGTCTATTTTTCTGAAGTACTCTCAACCCAAAATTCACAATAGCTCTGTTTTCGCCAACCAAATCTACACAGTCGGATACTGTTGCTATTGCCACTAAATCTAACGACCATTTTACAAATGCCTCGTCTACTTTTTCTGGCTCTAAAATATGCAGGGCATGCACAACCTTGTACACCACGCCTACGCCAGCGAGTTCTTTAAACGGATACGATTCTTTTTTAAAATGAGGATTAAGCGCCGCAAGATATGGAGGATGATCGTCTCTTTCATGATGGTGATCTAATACTATCGTTGGAATCCCTGCTTCTTTTAATGCTGCTATTTCCTCTGTATTTGTAGATCCGCAATCTACAGTAATAACTAGTTCTTTTTCTTGCTCTATAAACTTATTTACCGTATTCATGTTTAAGCCGTAGCCTTCTTTGTCTCTGTGGGGTAAATAAATTTCTACATTTTCTGCTCCAAGTTTTTCTAATGTCTCGTATAAAAGAACCGAACTACACACACCATCTGCATCGTAGTCGCCATGAATAACAATAGATTGCTGCTTTTTAACGGCTTTAAGAATATGTTTACACGCCTTTTTCATATCTTTGAATAAGAACGGATCGTGTAGGCTTTCTTTAAATGTTGGATTCGAAAACTCCTCAACATCTTCTGCGGAGGTAATTCCTCTTGCAGCAAGCAACTTCTGAACAAGAGGCGAAAAAGACTGGTTTGATTCTGATGGTTTTTCTTCTGGGCGGATTATCCAGCGTTTGTTCATAAACATTCTATAACTCTCCGTGCAATAGAAACTTCTTCATTGGTAGGGATCGTAAGTATTTTTTGAGATTTAATAAAAGGATATTTTTTCTTAAGCGAATCAACGGTGAAAGGGTCACCCGAGCCAATAGCGCCAGAAAACACAACAGCATCTACTGTGTTAAGCACAGCGCTGTAAGAGCCAATGTATTTTACAATTCTATACAGATACAGCTCGAAGGCAATTACTGCATGCGGAAGATTCTTTTTAACATTTTCTATTACCTCCTTGTAATCGGTTGTGTGGAGCATTCCTTTGAACCCACCATTATGCGTTATTACGTCTTCTATATCAACCCCTGTCTTTGAAAGATGCACCAACAACCCTGGGTCTATATCCCCTGGGCGGGTCATCATCATAAGTCCTTCCTGAGGAGTAAACCCCATACTGGTGTCGATTGGTTTGCCTTTTTCTATAGCAGTAATGCTTGCACCACCACCAAGATGACAGGTAATAATAGTAAGCTTGTCGACATCTTTTCCGAGTTGTTTTGCTGTTTCTTCCATTATATATTGATGCGAAAGCCCATGAAAACCATACCGCTTTATGCCTTTTTCGTAATAGCTAAATGCAATAGGATACATTTGCGAACGCTGCGGAAGATCGCTAAAAAACGCAGTATCGAACACAGCATAATGTGGCACATCTGGAAGCCATTTGCGTGCGGCTGTAATACCTTTTAAGTTATAGGGGTTATGAAGCGGAGCTAGTTCGGACAAATCTTCGAGGTCTTCTATTATTTCAGATGTAAGCTCGGTTGGTTCTGTGTATCGCTCTGCACCATGAACAACCCTGTGGCCTACAGCCTCTATTAAATCTAAATTCCCTATTTCTCTTAATACCTCTTTAAACGAAGTAGCTATGTCTTGGTCGTATTCGAACACTCCACGATTAATTTCTCTTTCGTTTGTGTCGTACAAACCAAATTTTATAGAGGTGCTTCCTATGTTTAAAATAAGTATCATATATTTATAATTTCTAATTGCACTAATTACTAATTGTCTAATCAAGCACCAAGACACAAGCCTCAAAGAATTATTGGTGTATTATTCATTGAGTCATTGGTGATTGATTATCCCCCTTCGGGATCGCCATGGGGGAGAAATTAGGTAATTAGAAATTCATTTGAGAACCTCTCCTTCTCCACCTTTCGATATTCCAGCTGCATTGCCTTCATCGGTATTTAAATGCATATGCCATGCAAATTCTGGATCGACACGAACAATAACGTTTTCAAATAACAATCCGCTGTCGTTATTTACCTGAACAGAAACCGATTGTCCGTTACGAAGCCCATGCCTTTTAGCATTAAGGGTGCTGCAATGTATGTGACGTTGAGGAATAATAATACCCTTTTCTAAAACAACCTGGCCATTCGGGCCTATCAGAACAATTCCACCTGGGGTGTGGTCTAAATCTCCCGAAACTTTAACCGGTACTGTTATGCCAAGCATAAACGCATCTGTTTGTGAAAGCTCTAGTTGCGTTTCTTTACGTACTGGCCCTAAAAATCGCACAAGATTTTTTCCGCTTCTTCTGCCAAAAGTAAATGCCTCGCACTCAGGAAGTCCAAATGTTTGGTTGGTTTGAATTTCTATCTCTTCCTCGTATGCAAATTGGTGAAGCTGGGAAAGCTCTTTTACAGGAGTAAAAACGTATGCCTCGCCAAATAACAAATCGGCATGCTCTTTAGAGAGATGTATATGTCGGGCAGAAACCTCTATTGGTACCATAGCCATATATACCAGTATACCAAAAGAGTAGGTTTTGTTACATTTTTATTGTTTAGCTTTCGCAAACTTCTAACATTTTCACTACCGTATGTGCAGCCTCTTTGCCTTTGTTAAACTTGTCGGCAGATGTTCTTGCTACAGCATCTTCCTGGGTATAGCAGCCGATAACTTCGTATATAATTGGGATTTGATGATCGACCATAATATCCATAATCTGTCGGGATACTTCGTTCATGATCATATCGAAATGATTTGTTGCTCCTTTTATTACAACCCCTAGTGTAATAATTGCGTCGTACCTATCTGACATGGCGACTTTTTTACAAATGAGTGGGATTTCGAATGCACCAGGCACTTCTACTACATCTACTTGATCGTTATGAAACCCTAATTGTTTCATTTCATTAAGACATACATCTAACAACCCCTGGGTCATTTCTTCGTTAAAACAAGATCGCACAACCGCAACTTTCCAGTTAGGGTCAATCGAAATTGATTGTGATTCTGTTGTGGTCTGCATAGCTATTCTTTATTAACAAGTTTTTCTACGTATTTGGCAATAACATCTACCTCTATATTAACTTCATCTCCAGCCTTAAGTGATGAAAAGTTTGTATGATCCCACGTATACGGAATAATTCCTACCGTAAAGCATTCTTCTTCTGCCTCTATTACGGTAAGCGAGATTCCGTCTACTGCAATAGACCCTTTGCTTACAATATATTTTGAAAGCTCCTCGGAAATAGTAAAAGAAAAAATATAACTATTACCTTCTTCTTCTATACTTTTTACCACTGCAGTCCCGTCTATATGCCCCTGAACAATATGGCCTTCAAATGTGTCGGTTGGTCCAAGACAGGCTTCTAAGTTTACTTTGCTTCCTACTTGCGCCTTCCCGAAGGAAGTGCGATACAACGTTTCTGGGATTGCTTCTACCGTAAAATTGCTGTCTGTAAACGCGGTAACGGTAAAGCAGGTCCCATTAAGTGAAATACTTGCACCTTGTTTTATCTTTTCCTTTATTTCTGGATTCGAAAGAGAGATGGTGAATTTTGCGTCATCGATACTTTGTATCTCTCCTACATCTTTTATTATTCCAGTAAACATATGTATTTATAAAGAGTCAAAATAATCTTGAAGTGATTCGCCAAAATTTTTGCTGAGCATTTTATCTTTTATAACTATTTGATGTACGTCTATCCATTCGTGGCCGGAATGCTCATCTGAAAGTTTGATTTCGCCGTTTTTATATTCTGCCTCGTATATGGCATAAAAAGTTCTCGATGGAGTATTGTCCTCAAAAAACCTACCAGCTCGAGAGTGAATACCTATGTGCTGAGGTTTGGGATTTATCTTCACCTTAAAATTTTCCCCCAGCTCTTCTACTACCTCTCTTTCTATGACTGATTGAAAATTATCGCCCCATTCATTGCTGTTGATTCTTCCGCCTGGAAGATCAAAACCACTCTCTGGATTAGCATCCACAAGAAAAAGCACCTTGTTTTTATCTCTAACAACAACCTTTAGGCTTAGAAATGCCAAAACGGGTTGTGTTGGGTCGATATTAGTAAGCGGAACGAGCTTTTTCATAATGGTTAGAGTATAGCGGATTTTTTAAGAAACACAACAAGCGCCCTAAGGCGCCTGTTGGTATGTATCTCTAGGATTATGCCCTCCCACCTGATGGCCGAATTATAATTAAAGGGCCAGGGTGAGGGGGTAAACGTTGGGCACTAGGCAGTTAAGCCTAATGAGGAATTTGTCAGGTAGATGACTACCTGAATGAACAACGTGAGATCCTTCGACTCCCCTTCGCTTTGCTCAGGTTCGCTCAGAGCTTGCCCTGAGCGCAGTCGAAGGGATGACCTTAGTGGTGATAAGGTCACATTGTCCAGTACTTGTGGGTACCAAACCCGCCAATAAAGCATAAAAATCCTAAAAAGAGATATGCAAGAAGAAATGCTGTCATTCCAGGTCGATCTTGTTCATTCTGGAAGTGCCAACCAAGGAAGAAAAATCCTCCAAGTGCAGAAAAATAGAACAAGCCGATGCTGAGAAACAGAATTTTTTGCGGTACGTCCTCGATAAACATAGTATTTTACTTGTATACAGCTATTACTTTTCTGTCGCTTGGATTTACTGTACGAGTAGGATTATACCAGTTTGCAATTGATTTGTCAATGTTTTCAGTAGAATATGTGTAGTTTTTGCCAAATTTTGTACCTGGATCATTGGTAATAAAGGTGTTTGTTTGCTTATCGTAGCCAATAATAACAAGCATATGATAAAGCGGTCCATCACCACGAAAATGAGGGTTCTCTAAGAGCTTTCCAGCAGTTGGTACCACTACTACCCCATCTTGGGCTAAAACGGCCTGTAAATCGCTTATTTGGGGGTCTGAGAGCACTTCTACTTTAGGTATATTAAAGTAATCTGTAAGTATCTGGGCTGTTTCTTCTGCTGTTGTATCTATGTAATCTCCAAATGTTTCCTCTTCCCATTGTTTGATTTTTAGAAGCTCTAAATCTTGGTGCGTTTTAGAGATAAATTCCTCCCCTTTTACCCAAAATGCGGCCATTAATGCAGCGGCTTCTTCGCATAAATTTTGATACGGCTCGTCCCAATTAGCATGGGGTGCTTGAGATGTAAACGGCACTTCGTGCAATATACTATTGGGAATATCTGGCTTTCCATCTTCTGGGTCTGGGGCCGCTTCTTTTATACCTAAAACTTCCTTATTTTGTTCCTCAGACTGGTTTGCTGTATCTGACTGAACTTGATTAATGTTTTCTTGTTGAGATGTTTCCTTTAAATTGCGGATAAAAAGAGGATTTTTTGAAACAACAAAATAAGCGCTCGCAATTACAGCCACGAATGCTAATGTAAGAAAAAATACTGAAGAATAATTTTTTACCATGTTATTAATATGACGATGATTGTTTACTCTTGTTACTTAATTACTACTTTTTATAGATATATCTGTCAAATTAAACGGCTCATGGCGTGAGCCGTTTAATTTTTTTGTTTTTGACTCGTAATACGTCTGCCAAAAACAGAAACCGCCCACCAGATAGACCGGTTAGGGGCTTCTGTGTGAGCGGCTAGCTGGCGACCTCGAAGAGCCAGATGTCTTCGGCTTTCCAGCTTAGTTCGCCATCGTTGGTTAGAAAACGAGATAGAAGTTGCCTCTCGTGGGTGCCACTGGTTCGACCAGTGTATGCGATGAATGCTCTCCCTCTGGATCTTGTTGCCCTAGCGGCAAAGAAGACCG
>JABIPD010000004.1 GCA_018698735.1 Candidatus Jacksonbacteria bacterium
AACTGACCCCATTCATAGCTTTGTGTAAAAGGGCTATGGGGAACAGACGAGACAAATGCATTCAATTTTTCTTTGCTTAAATTTTTCACAGCTAGATACTATTAACTTTTGCCCAGTATTTTAAGAGCTTCTTTTATTCTTTCTGCTGAATCTTGCGAATCTATCTTCTTAAGCACCTCAGAAACATCGGCAGCTGAATAGCCAAGTGCAACCAAAGCTTCTACTTCTTCTGATAAGTCCGAATGTAAAGCTCCATCAGCGCCATCGAGAACCGGGAAATCTTTTCCTTTTAAATCTACTATCAATCGTTCGGCCATTTTCTTTCCAACACCGAGTGCCTGCAGTAAACTTTCGTCCTGCTGCATAATCGCATTCGCCAAATCGTGCGCAGACACTTTGCTTACAATCTTAATTGCACTTTTAGGCCCCACTCCAGACACACCAAGTAATTTTTGGAACACTTCTTTTTCTCCTTGAGTTAAAAAACCATACAACGATTGGTCTGTTTCTCTTACAACAAAATATGTATACATTTTTTGTTCACTTCCTATTTCCACTTTTTCCAGCACCGCAGGAGAACAAAAAACACGATACCCTAAACCATTCACATCTATAATAAGACTCGCGTCTTCTTTTGCACTAATAGTACCAGAAACAAATGCTATCATATACCATTAGGGTAGCTGAATGCCCATAAAAAGACAAACCTTTTAAGCAAATTTCTAATTAACCTAATTGCACTAATTTCTAATCAAATCTCAATGAACAATACTCCCAAACATGTACTGATTGGAATTTAGTTTATTGTTCATTAACTAGTGCAATTAGGTTAATTAGAGTAATTAGAAATTCCCCCATAACTACAGCATATGAAATCTTATTTCTTAAAAAAATCCTATGGATATCCATGCTGGACTCATTCCATCATCCCACGTATGATACCAAAACATGAAATTTAAGCTTAAATCCAACTATAAACCCACAGGAGATCAGCCTCGAGCAATCGAACAACTTTCTGCATGGTTAAAACAAAACAACAAACACCAGACATTACTTGGAGTTACTGGCTCTGGAAAAACATTTACCATGGCAAATGTTATCCAAAACATCCAAAAACCAACACTCGTTATCTCCCATAATAAGACATTAGCAGCCCAACTTGCCTCTGAATTTAAAGAATACTTCCCAAATAACGCGGTTCATTATTTTGTTTCTTACTACGATTACTACCAACCAGAGGCCTATATCCCCCAATCCGACACGTATATAGAGAAAGAAACCCAAGTAAACGAAGAAATAGATAGATTGCGGCATGCTTCCACACAATCACTGCTTTCTAGAAAAGATGTTATTATTGTTGCCTCTGTGTCGTGTATATACGGCCTTGGCTCGCCTATTGAGTACAAAAAACAAGCTATCACCCTAAAAACTAAACAATCGACACCTCGAAACAAAATTTTAATGGCATTAACAAAATTACGCTTCACTCGTAATGATATAGATTTTCATAGAGGAACGTTTCGCGTTCGAGGGGATGTCCTTGAAATTTATCCAGTATTTTCGCTCGATGAAATTATTCGCGTAGAATTCTTTGGCGACACCATCGAACGGATTGTTGTTTTAGATTCACTTACCGGCAAAAAGAAACAAGGTCCAGTTGATTCCGTCGATATTTATCCAGCCACTCACTACCTACCTCCAGATCAAGACCAATCCGATATTGTTAAAGAGATAGAAAAAGATTTAAAAAAACAGATAGAACATTTCCAAAAAAATAACCAGCTTCTCGAGGCCCAACGAATAGAACAACGAACCAAGTACGACTTAGAAATGATCCAAACCGTTGGTTACTGTAATGGAATAGAAAACTATTCTCGTTATTTCGACCACCGTAAGCCTGGGGAACCGCCCTTTGCTTTAATTGACTACTTTCCAGACGATTATTTATTGCTCGTAGATGAATCCCACATGACTATCCCCCAAATTGGTGGGATGTATGCTGGCGACAAAAGCAGAAAACAAATGTTAATAGACTACGGCTTTCGGCTTCCAGCTGCACGAGACAACCGCCCGCTTATGTTTAAGGAATTCGAAACCCACGTTAACAAAGCAGTATTTGTATCTGCCACACCAGGACCATACGAAATAGCACATTCTACTGGAATGTCGGTTGAAGACGTTAAAACAGAAGGAATCTCTACTATAATGAAACAGCCAAATAAACCAGACTCATTCCATGTTACCGAGCAAGTTATCCGCCCTACTGGATTATTAGACCCAGAAGTTCAGATTAGGCCAACTAAAAACCAGATTGACGATGTGTTAGAAGAAGTCCAAAAACGTGTAAAAAATAAACAGCGAGTACTTATTACAACATTAACCAAACGTCTTTCAGAAGAGTTAAACGACTATCTTCAAGAACTTGGTATTAAATCGCAATACCTGCACTCCGAAGTAGACACCTTGGAGAGAATAACCATTTTAAGAGATTTACGAAAAGGAGTATTCGACGTATTAGTAGGTATTAACCTGCTTCGAGAAGGACTCGATCTTCCAGAGGTTTCGTTAGTTGTTATTTTAGATGCGGATAAAGAAGGGTTCCTACGAAGTGAAACCTCGCTTATTCAAACCATGGGAAGAGCAGCAAGACATGCAGATGGACAAGTTATTATGTATGCAGACGTGGTAACAGGCTCTATGAAACGAGCAATAAACGAAACCAAGCGAAGACGAACAATTCAAGAAGCATATAATACTCAGCATGGTATTACCCCAACCTCGATTGAAAAAGAAATAAAAGACGACCAATTCTCTCGGATGAAGAAAGAAAAATCAGAGGCCAAAGATAGATTTAAAAATATTCCTAAAGACGAAATCCCTCAATTAGTAAAAGAGTTAACCTCTCAAATGGATTTGGCTGCCAAGAATCTCGATTTCGAGAAGGCTACGGAGCTAAGAGATATTATTCAAGATCTTACTCATTAATTCTGTAAAAAAACCTCCCTCTCGTCATCCAGAGGAGACTGCGTGTCGACGAAGGATCTCTGCATGAATCCTCGCCGACCAGATTCTTCACCTGCTGCAGGCTCTGAATGACGAACACTTAATCTATATGAATGGATTTCTTCTTATTAATAAGCCTGTTGGGCCTACCAGCCACGATGTTATCGATGAAATACGAAAAACAACTGGTATTAAAAAGGTTGGACATGCTGGAACACTCGACCCATTTGCAGATGGTTTACTTATTGTTGCAGTAGGAACATCAACAAAGTCTTTAAAACACTTTGTTGGGTTAGATAAAAAATATCGCGCAACACTCACCCTCGGAGCAACGAGTGATACGTATGACAATACAGGAGTAATTACACATTCGAAATCTGAAATTCAAAATCCAAAACAGGACGACGTTAAAACAATTATTTCAACCTTCGCAGGAAAACAAAAACAGACACCGCCAATGTATTCTGCAAAAAAGGTAAAAGGGAAAAAATTATACGAACTGGCGCGTGAAGGAAAAGAAATAAAACGAGACCCAATAAATATAGAACTATTCTCCATAGAACTTATAGAATACTCGTATCCCAAACTTGTTATAGATGTTCACTGCACCTCAGGAACGTATATCCGTACCCTGGGGCACGACATAGGCCAAAAACTTGGCACAGGTGCCTACTTAGAGAATCTTACCCGAACGGCGATTGGAGATTTTACTCTAGAGCAAGCATGTTCGTTCCCTCTCGACAATTGGAAATCTAAAATAATTCTTTCTCCAGACGCAAAAACAAATGTAATGTGCTTTGGAACATTCGACCCGTTTCACAAGGGGCATGAATACTATTTGCGACAAGCCCATAAATTCGGAAAAACACTTTCGGTAATTCTTACCCGCGATCAAAACATACTAAAAGAAAAAAAACATAAACCATATCAACCAGAACAAGAAAGGTTACTGGCTATTAAACAAGCACATATTGCAGAAGAAATAATGCTAGGAGAACTAACGGACTACTTTAAACTTATCCACGAAAAAAAGCCTCAGCTTATTTGCTTGGGCTACGATCAGCCGTATGATATGATGAAACTTCGCAAAGAACTTAAAGATAAAAAACTTTCAACACATGTTATTAGGCTTGATTCCTACAAGCCAGAAATATATAAATCGAGTCTTATTAAGAAGAAATCCACACCTAAAACTTGATTTAACAAATACTTTTCTATAAAATATTGCTGATATGTTAGAGATAAAAAAACTTACAAAACGTTTTGGAGACTTTACCGCAATCGACAATATTTCTTTCACCGTAAACGATGGTGAAGTTGTTGGATTTTTAGGCCCCAACGGAGCCGGCAAATCCACAACCATGAAAATTGTAACCGGCTATTTAGCCCCGACTTCTGGTACCGCAATTATCGATGGTAAAGATATTCAAGATTTTTCAGACGAAACCCGCGCAAAAATAGGCTACCTACCAGAACGCAACCCACTTTACGATGAACTTCAGGTAAAAGAATATCTTTCGTTTGTAGCGGAACTTCGTGGTGTAGAAAAAAAGAAACGCTCACAAAAAATAGACGAAATGATAGAAATTTGCGGATTACAAAAAATGCTCTACCGATCGATAGGAGATCTTTCAAAAGGTTTTCGACAAAGAGTAGGGCTTGCGCAGTCTTTAATTCACGATCCAGACATTGTGGTTATGGACGAACCTACAAGTGGGCTTGATCCAAATCAAATTATAGAAATTCGTGAACTTATAAAAGAAATTGGAAAAACAAAAACTGTTATTTTAAGTACCCATATTCTTCCTGAGGTGCAAGCAACTTGCAACCGAATGATTATTATAAACGAAGGAAAAATTGTAGCCCAAGGAACAACCGAAGAACTCACCAAGGCAGACAAGCAGAAAGAAAATGTTATTGTTTCGCTTAAATGCGAAGACAAAGAAACTATAGCCCAAGAACTTCGACACCTTCCCTATGTGGAAAAAGTAGAAGAACACGAACGCGCAGAACAAGGCACCGAGCGATTTCGGATTGTTGGCTCACACGATATGAGAGAAGACATCTTTAAACTCTCTCACAAACACAACTGGCCAATAATGGAAATGTTCCGAGAACAAGTATCTTTAGAAAAAGTCTTTAGAAACCTAACGCAAGACAGTAGCAAGGAACCAACAGAAAAAAAGTAATATCCTTGCAATAGAACCTATACCTATGGCACGTATTATTGCGCTTATAAAAAAAGAGATCCTCTCTATTCTAAACTCTCCGATTATCTATATAGTCACCATAGGGTTTGTCGTGGTGAATAGCTGGCTCTATTTTGAAAACTTTTTTGTTGCAGAACAAGCAACCCTTCGAACGTACTTTGCATTCTTCCCATGGATACTTCTTTTTCTTATTCCAGCAATCTCTATGAGAGTATGGGCAGAAGAAAAAAAATCGGGCACCATCGAATTTTTACTGACAACAGCAACAAAAGACTGGGAAGCAGTTATTGCTAAATACTTAAGCACCCTCATTCTTATTCTTTTCATCCTTATCTGCACACTCCCCGTTCCATTAAGTGTTGCTGCTATCGGGAATGTAGATGGCGGACAAATAGTAACAAACTATATTGCAGCGTTCTTACTTGCCGCCAGCATGGTTGCAATCGGCCAATGGCTTTCCTCTCTTTCTAAAAACCAGATTGTGTCGTTTATTATTACCTTGTTGGTACTTTTTGCATTAATGATGATTGGCTTGCCGTATCTTCTAGCAAGCACAAAAGGAATACTCACCGAAGGCATGCGATTCCTTTCAACCCAAACTCACTTTTTAAACATGTCAAAAGGTGTTATCGACATTCGAGATGTAACATATTTTATATCTATTATTGTGCTTTTCCTGTTTTTAAATGTGTTCAGCCTCCAAAGTAGGCATTGGAAATAACCCTCTGTATGAAAATAGCATTCTCAAAAAAACTCAAAAAACGTTCACAAGCACTTTCGATGGTAGCGATTCTTGTTGTTGCTATCCTCCTTATCAATTTAATAGTATCTGCTGTACAGCTCCGACTAGATCTTACAGAAAACAAGGAATTTAGTTTATCTCCCATTACAAAAACTACCATTAAAAATTTGGAAGACGTGGTAAACATTAAGGCATATTTTTCTGGAGACCTTAATGCTCGGCTTCAACCTATTAAAAGTAGTGTCGA
>JABIPD010000097.1 GCA_018698735.1 Candidatus Jacksonbacteria bacterium
ATCTGTGTTTTTTATTTTTACTAACTTTTTTATAGAAGAAACCCCGTCACCAACAACATTCGCCGGCAATCTATGAATAACACTCAAAATTTTATTTTGAGTAGCAAGAATTCTATATTCTTCGCCAACAAACATCTCTTCAACCAAAACAGATACTCGCTGGTCTCCATACGCATCAAAAATTTTCTTTAACGAAGAGAAGAAATCGTTTTTATTACTAACATTCAAAAAAACATTATTTCCACGTAAGCTGTTAGCAGGTTTTACTGCAATAGGTTTTCTTAAAGAATTATATATTTTTTCTTTATAACTTCTAGAATCATCCTTTTTTATAAGTAGGCTTTTATTAACCGAAACTTTATTGTTGATAAGTATATTGTTGGTAACATTTTTATTATTGCAACAATGTGCTGCAACAGCTGTAGTCGTAGAAGGTATTTGGGCGTAAAAATATTGAACACGATTCTTATAAGAAAGTTTATATACATTCGTATATTCTATATTCTCACATTTTATACCACGTTTTTTAGCCTCTTTTAAAAGCAAAAGAGTGCTGTTGGCCACGTCATTCAATGAGCGCTCTCCGTTATTAAATGATCTTCGTTTATGAACTAAATTCATGCAAATCCTTTCTATTAAAGAGTACCAAAGAAAATAGAATATACCACAAAAAAAACGAGCTGTAAAGTCTCTTATATCCTTCAACGTAGCTCCTCTAATCCTAATTGTGAGCAATTTAAATGCTATTTAAATCTAATACCTCGTTTATTCGGATTTGATCTACAAATTCTGGAATATGGCTAACTAAAATCATCGCGCCTTTATATTCATCTAACGCTGCTGCTATCATCGGCAAATGTCGGAAGTTAATATGATTCGTCGGCTCGTCTAAAATAATTAATCCTGGTTTCTGCAAAACAAGTCGAGCAAACGAAAGTAGCCCTTTCTGGCCTTCTGACAAATACTTAATTTCTTTGTCTAGTAACGAACCATCTAACAAAAACCGAGCAGCGGTTGCTCGTAACACCTGATCGTCTTGTTCGTCTGTCATCATATCCATTAAACTGTCGTAGGCCTTTTGGTTAAAATCTAACGTCGAGAAATCTTGGCGATAATAACCAACCGTTACTGCGGGTGCTATTGTTGCGCTTTTAGAATCTCCAGATGCTAAGGTTTCTAAGAAAGTACTTTTCCCTATTCCATTTGGGCCGGCAATAAGTAAATGAATATTTTTTCTTAATACATAATCGAACTTTTTGGTTTTTACCTCACCGTCTTTTATAAGCGAGACCTCGTTAATTTCAACAAGCTTGCCATTAAAACTTGGTTCAAACTCTTGGGCAGGGATAGTAAATTTGGGAATAGTTTTGTCTTCTTTTCTAACGTCTACCTTGCCTTCTTCTGCCTCTGCTGCTGCCTCTCTCATTTTTTTTGCTACGCTCCGAAGCTTTCCACCTTTATGAGCAAACACACCAGCTTGAGCTTTAAGGCGTTTAATATCTTTTTCTGCGCGGACATTTAACAGTTGTTCTTTTTTTACTCGAGCGGTTATTTCTTCTACCACGTCGTGATAATTTCCGGTGTACTGCTCTACCTTCCGCATAAAAGCATCTAAATAGAGTACTCCATCGGTAAATACATTTAAAAATTCTGCATCATGAGAAATAACAATACAGGTTTTAGGATACATTACGAGAAACGCCGTTAAATGGCCTATTCCCTCTTGGTCTAAATTATTTGTCGGTTCGTCGAGCAATAAAATATCTGGGCCTTGGATTAAAGCATGAGCAAGTAACATACGGGCCTGCTGACCGCCAGATAACTCTCTTACTTTTTTAGTTACATCTATATCTATATTTACTACCTCAAAAATATCTTTAATTAATTTATCTAATTCGTATTTTTTTTCGTTAAATGCACTTTCAAAATATTCACGGACTGTTCCGTCTAAATACTTCGGATCCATCACTTGCTTAGAAACCGCTACCGTCGCATCTTCTGGTGTTACAAACACCCCGCCTTCGTTAGGTTTAAGTTCGCCTGTAATCATTTTAAATAATGTACTCTTGCCCGCCCCATTCTGCCCCATAAGAGCTATTTTACTGTTATCTCGAACAGAAAAATTAACCTCATCAAAAATCACCTTGCGATCGAATGCAAAGTTAACATCACTAAAGCGTAGTACAACCGAATTGTTCGACATATAAATATAAAAACCTCGCAACATTGCGAGATTCAAGTAAACTCACATCCAGAATACCTTAAAATAAACAAAAAGTCAACAGCGTCCTATTTCCACTATTTAAGCTAAATAAGCCAACCGGTTGGCTTATTTATACCCTTAGATAAAAAGGCCTTCTTATTGTTCCATTTCAACCAACTCTTCATCTGTAATACCAAGAGATTCAAGAATCCAAATATGTCGAGCATTCGCAGGATCGTACTTCCCAACCTGAAAACGCTGTAATTCATCTTTATTCTTACTCACAACATCCCACACGCCAATATTCCCCTCCCGATAAACAATATCTTTAGTAAAACAAGCTCCAGGAGTTTTTGAATCCGAGCCTCTAAATGTTCTTACCGCTCTATTCCAAGCATAAGTAGTGCTATTTTTTTGAGCAACTTCGTTGCTGGCACCTAGCCGTAAACTATTCCAATAAAAATATTTCTGTAATATATCATATGTCTGCCTAAAATCTCTGGGTTCCCCATCTACTCCTCTGGCTAAGCTAATTGCTAAATGTCCCGCAAGACCACTAAAGTCTGTTATTTCATCAGAAAACACTTGCTCTCGCATAGTCGCAATCCCTTCTTCGCCTGGATCGTAACGATCGAGACCTAATCCAAGAAGCCGAAGCTTTGATCTTTCACCTTTTTCTCTCTTAGCAACATGTGTTCCAATCTCATGCACTATAAGTTTCTTTAATTGGGTTACAAGTCTATCGGTTGATTCCGGAACTTGAACTGTTTTATTTTCTTGATTAACACTAATACCTGTTCTGCTTGATTCTGTATCAACAACAACTTCCCAACCAGTACCTTCTAATCCTAGCTTGCTGAATGCAGCTTCAAAAGCAGCTTTTGTTTGTTCTGCATCAGCTCTTTCCCCCTCTATCGGAATAGTAATTAAATCTTTAAACTGAGCAAGCACAGCTTCGCTTGTTTCACCAAACTCTTCTGCTGTTGGTAGCTGAGAAAATTCGACTTCCACAGAAACAGAAGGCAGCACTTTCTCTAACTCTTGAGCTGCTGCTATTAAATTTTCGTTGTCATGTTTCGATGTCTCTGTAATTTGTTCTTTTAAATGACCAATAGTATACTGAAAAATTTCTGGAGAAGGTTTACCATAAACAAAATCTGTATATCTTCCAAAGCGCCGCATATCTCCATGTGCCGCCGCTTTAAGCATTCGAAGCTCTGCTAGTTTTTCATTAATTCTCCAACGGTAAGCCTTTTTTACCACCTCATTAGTCTCTTGGTCTAATACATCTTTTTTTAAGTTCAATAACTCAGCTTCATTAGAATCTAAAACATCTAAATCTAACAACGGATAATCAAGTTTTGGATTTTCTTTATTTCCAGACAAAAAATCTTCTTTCTCTCCAGCTCTTTGATCTTTATCTCCACCCAAATACTCAAAAGCCTCAAAAGAACCAAATTGTTCAAATCTTTCATACCAACGAACGTCTAATTGTTCTTCAGGCGAATCGCCTCCCATTTCAGGGTTGGGTCTAAATCCTTCTCTCATATGTATATAGTTAATATAGGAATATTACATTATTTTCTTACAAAATAACACAGCCACTTGGTCTTTCTTTCGTCGTCTTCTACATGAGTCGACGTTTTAACAACCTCTAACCCATTTTCTTCTAGAATATTCTTAAACTCTTCTTGCGTGTAGAAAGCAAAATACCTACTAATACCTCCATATTTTTCTTCCTCTATGAAGCCTTCGTCCATTTCTGTTTTTTCTTTTACCGAAATAAACCCAACTCCACCTGGCTTTAAAATTCTTTTTGCTTCTTGTACTACTTTTCCAGCATCCTCTTTTGGTACATGAAGAAAACTTGCTGCCGCCCAAAAACCATCAAATTCGCCATCAGAAAATTCTAAATCATAAAAATCCATTTGTTTAAACACCCCCTTCGGAACTCTTTCAGCGGCTACTTTTAACATCCCTTCTGATGCGTCTATCCCTGTATAGTTGAAATTATTTTCTACAAAAACAGCTGCATCTCTCCCAGCACCACAGCCAATATCTAACACTTTATTGCCATCTATTAATTTTTTATATATTTCAAACTCCTCAACCCAAAAATGTTCAAAGTGAGTTGAACCAAACTTTGGAGCTATTTTATCGTAGGTATCTCTGGTTTTGTCTTTATGGTTTGGCATATAGCTGATATCTTTATCTAATCAAAAAACTGGCCCTCTGACCAGTCTTTTGTAAAAGTTTAAAAAACACTCATCTTTTATTTTTTCTCCATTGTGCACACTCGAAATCCCAAATACCCAGCTAGAAGAACAACCAGTATACTAACCCATACTGGTAATAACCAGCCATTAATAACCATATCCCATCCTGCAAGCACTCGAACTAAATGGAGCAGAGCTGCAAATGTAAGCAAAGTAGCAGCAAGCTTTAATGTAACTTTTTTCGACATAGACCAATAGTATTACGAATAAAAATTGTATAATTATAATTAAAGCCTAGATCCCCAGTCGAGCTGAGGATGACGAGCAGAAAGAAGAATGACAAAAGATGCTATTATTATATCATGAATAATTGGATACTCTATATTCTACGTTGCAAAGACGGTTCTCTTTATACAGGAATTACAACCGACCTCAAACGGAGAATACAACAACATAACGATGGAACAGGAGCTAAATACACCAGAGCACATAGCCCGGTTAAGCTTTTGTGGTCCAATGATGGATTCACCGAATCCGAAGCAAAAAAAGAAGAAGCAAGAATAAAAAAACTTTCTCGCAGCGAAAAAGAAACTATCATAACCTCATAATAAGAACTAACTCACGGTCTCTAAAAACCCCAACACTCTCTTATCTAAAATAATATCAGACTGAGTGATAGGGCGTTTAAGGAATACGCCTTCCAGGGTGCGGCAACGCGAAAGTGCCACATACAACTGGCCATGTGCAAAGGTGCCGGTTGAAAGATCTAAATATACTTTATTAAATGTCTTTCCTTGGGCTTTATGGATAGTAACCGCCCACGCGAGTTTAAATGGATACTGTGTAAACGTGCCAGCTGATTTGCTTTCTACCTTTTGGGTTCCATTATTCAGAGTAAATCTAAACATTTCCCAGGTATGTGGCGAGACACGAACAACCTGGCCTGTTTCTAATTCTATTCTAATAACATCTGAATGAGAAGAATAAGCACTTTCTGGCTTTCGGTACGGTTCGAAACCAGGTTCGGTTTCGTCAGAAATATACTCTACCTCGTCTTCATCTTCTGGTTCGGGCTCTGAGTCATTTACACCACGAATACCAACAACTTTACCCATAGTGCCATTTACCCAACGTTTTTGTATATCGTTATTCAGCATCATAACCTGCGCGCCAACTTTAATACTCAGCTGCATATCTGTTGGAGGTTCTTTGCCCTCAAATTTCCCTGTCGATACCCCCGAGTACACATACTCTATTGCAGATAGTTTTTCTAGAAAAAAAGTATTCACTCTACGAGCCTGTGCGTTATGAGGTGTAAGATAAATCGCAAATTGTTCGAAAGTAAATTTCTCGCCATCGTCTTTGCTGCGTTGGTTTAAAATGTCTAAATGCTTTTGTGTTGCTGCGTTATTACGAACAGCATTTAACACATCTATAAACACTGGATCTTGCTGGCGATACATTTGCTGTAATCGAATATGATTAAATTTCGCATTACGGAAAGAGAGAGCATCAAAAAAATAAGGTGATTCGTATGTATGCAACAATCCGGTCGAAGATACAAAATCTTTCTCTACTGGCGGCAGCTGATATAAATCTCCAATAAATATTACCTGCACGCCTCCAAAGGGTTTATCTGGCGACGAACTATTTATACGTAAAAATTTATCTACACAATCTAGCAAATCTGCTCGTACCATAGAAATTTCGTCTATTACCATGGTTTCGAGTTTTTCGAGTAGTTTTAATTTTGACTTCGCCCAATTACCAGACAGTCTTTTTACCGTAGCAACCGTAATATCTGGTTTAAACCCACAAAAAGAATGAATAGTCTGGCCACCAACATTCAACGCAGCCACTCCCGTTGGAGCAAGCAGTACGACATTCTTTTTTGTATTATAACGAAAATGTTTAAGCAATGTAGATTTCCCTGTTCCTGCCTCTCCGGTTAAAAAAAGATTCTCGCTTGTAGTCTCCATTATACGTAAAGCTTCTTGTGCTTGTGGGTTACCAGAAAAATCTAGGTGAGATATATCTTCTTCTCGAATTTTATTTTTATGAGAAGCTGCTCGCCCACCGACAGAAAGATCGTCTTTCTTATATTTTTGTACATCGCCTATCAGCTGTACCAAGCGACGAGTAATATACTTCCCCTCAGCTCCGCCTACTTGCAATGCAATCCGTTTTAAAAATTTTTGATACGTCTCTGCCTTCGACAAAATATAGCGTTTATATTCTCTTTCTAATAACGTATTATGTTCTGCTGTAAACAAAGAATCTAACTGTTTAACCAGCTCCTCCAGTCTTTTTTTATCGCGTTCGTAATCCCACCCTGGAACATCATCAAAATACTTTGCTAATCGAGCCTTTAACCCGCCGGCAGATCTACCAAAATGTTCCACCAGCTCTTTTAAAAACATATTAAAATTATCGCTGTCG
>JABIPD010000015.1 GCA_018698735.1 Candidatus Jacksonbacteria bacterium
ACCTTCGCGGTTGAAAGTTTTAATTTCTCGAACAATACAACACTCAACTGGCTTGGAGAATTTACATTAAACTCTTTACCAGCTAGTTTTATAATCTTTTTTTCGATTGTTAAAAGCTTAGAGCTTAACTCTTCTCCCATTTTTTTCAGAAATTTTGAATCAAGCTTCACACCGTTTCTTTCTACTTTTGCCAAAACTTCTACCAATGGCATTTCTATATCTTCTAACACTGTTTTTAAATGATCCTCTTTTATATCTTTTTTAAATATTTCATATAGCCGCCACGTATAGTCGGCATCTTCGGCTGCGTATTCCGATACATCTTCTATTTCTACTTGGTCTAAAGACAACTGACCTTTCCCACGCTTGCCAATTAAATCCGAAATCGGAATCATCTGATGTTTGCACTCTACAAAGGCTAAATTATCTAAACTATAACTACGTGCATCTGGCCGAAGAATATATGCTGCTATCATCGTATCGAACGAACTGCCTTGTACATGAATGTCGTGGTTTGCTAATACTGAAATATCATATTTAGCATTATGGGCAATTTTTTTTTGTTTTGGATTCTCTAAAATTCTTACAAGCTCTTTGTAATATTCTGGCCTATCGTCGCCAAGAAAAGGAATATAATACGCATCACCTGCTTTCCAACAGAAACTAGCACCAATCACCCGTGCCTGAAGTTTATTTAAACTCGTGGTTTCTGTATCAAATGCAAAAATCGGCTGTTTTGAAAGCTCTTCTAAAAATTCATTTATTTCTTTTTCTTCCCGTAGCAAATAATACCCCTTCGTACGAGGAATTTTTCTTCCGCCTTTTTCCTCTTCTTTTGTGTCTGTATTCTCTTTTGGTGCAAGATTTTCAAGAGAGCGTATTAAGGATCTAAATTCAAGTTCGTGAAAAATGGCATGTGCAGCTTTTTGATCTGCTTTCTCCCATTCAGTATCTTCAAGTGAAAGGTTTACCGATACATCACATTTTATTGTTACAAGCTCTTTACTCATTTCAGCATCTTTTTTTCCGGTTTCAAGTTTTTTTGCGAGCCCTTTGCTTATGCCTTTTTCTTTTCGAGCGGCTTCGTCTGTTTCTTTTTCTAAAAATTCATACACCCCTTCTAATGTTTTGAATTCTTTTATTAAGTTAATAGCACCTTTTTCACCAATCCCAGCAACCCCAGGAATATTGTCAGATGGATCCCCCCTCAATCCCTTATAATCTATCATCTGGTCTGGTACTAATTCGTATCTGTCTACAACAGCCGCTTCGTCGTAGGTAAACATTTCTTTTACTCCATGTTTAAACGTATAGACACTTACGTGATCATCTACCAATTGCAAAGTATCTAAATCTCCTGTCAAAATAACAACCTCAGTCTCTGATTTAAATTTTTCTGATAATGTACCAATAACATCATCTGCCTCAAAACCTTGAATCCCGATGGCTGGAATACCCAAAGCCTCGGAAATTTCTTTTACACGCGGAATTTGAGCATACAGTTCGTCTGGCTTCTTCTCTCTATGGGCTTTATACTCTTTATACATCTTATTTCTAAAGGTAGGTCCTTTCTCATCGAATGTCATTACTGCATAGGTTGGTTTTACATCTTTTAATGCCTTCAGCAACGCCGAAGTAACGCCGTACACCGCGTTTACAACCTCTCCATCCTTCGTTTTCATGGTAGGTGGTATGGCGTGCCACGACCTGTGCAACAAAGCAAGCGCATCTACTACCAACAATTTTTTTCTTTTTTTAGCCATAGAAAAGCACCTTCCATTATACCTGGGTAGATGAAATTTGAATAGTTGCGTTTTGGCCCTAAACTTGATACAGTTTATCTGTTTTCAGAAGAGATAATTGATGTATTTAAGGTGGCATGGCCAAGTGGTAAGGCAGGGGTCTGCAAAACCCTTATCGCGGGTTCGATTCCCGCTGCCACCTTATATATATCACAAAAAAACAACGGCTCATTGTGTGAGCCGTTGTTTTTATTCTGTAAATAGGTAGTTATAATGTTTCTGTAATTTCTGGTTCTACTTCTGCTACAATCTCTACTTCAGTATATCGTTTTCCAAATGTTTTTGCCTCTGCCCGAGTTGGCATCCATACATCTACACGCCAGGTTCCGGTATATCTTCGGTTCATTCTATCTAATACCGTAAATACTTGGTCTCCAAATAAATCAGGAATTCTAACTTTCGTTCCAATAGGTAAATCGTTTGCTGCTACCATCCCCCAATGGACTACGTGTCCGCGAGCAGCTAAATAAGGAGTATCGTCTGTTTGGTCTACGGTACTTGAATACGAAGTAATAGTCATGTACCTACTCCAAACAGTTCTATGTGCCTTTTGAATTTGAGGAGAAGTAATAGTAGTAGGGTCAAAATATGCAGAGGCAGCAGTTACTACCGAGTTCTTGGCAGGAAAAGCCTTACCTTTTAATGGAAAATCCATTGGACTTGGGGTCGAAATACTATCAACCTGAGCAAAAGTATACTGCGGAAAAAACATTTGTGCAGAAAAAATGAGTACTGCAATAGCAAATCCAGCGCGAAAGCGCTTTTTTGTTTTTTGATAAGTTTTGTATGAAACTCGTTTCATAGATTCAGGGGAACGGCATCGTGAGAACAATACCACGGCTCTTAATCTATAAATGCCCTGTTTAGCTATTCTGCGGCAGGTGGAAAGCTATATTTTTGGTCTAAAATATCAAATAAAATACCCGTTACCATAGAAGTTATGATTACGGGGTTATCCAAACCTATTAGTATTATAGCGCACTTTCATGCAAAAGTCAATGCTTTTTACCTCAAAAACATGGCATCTCCAAAGGAGAAAAACCTATACTTTTTCTTTACTGCCTCTTTATAGCACAATAAAGCTTCTTCTCTCCCGACAAAAGCAGAAACAAGAGCAAGAAGCGTAGATTTAGGAAGATGAAAATTCGTAATTAAAGCATCTATAACCTTAAAGTCATATCCAGGAGTAATAAATATATTTACCTCACCAACCCACCCTTCCCCGCTAAGAACGGCTTCGTATGCGCCCTCCAGAGCTCGTGTGGTGGTTGTACCAACAGCTACAATACAATTGCCAGCTATTTTAGCATTTTTAATTACACGGGCAGTATGTGGCGGTATCTTCACATACTCTGCATGCATAACGTGATCTTTCAATTTTTCTGTTTTAACAGGCAAAAAAGTACCTATTCCTACATGAAGTATTATATCTACTATTGTAACTCCCTTCTCCTCTATTTTCTTAATTAACTCAGGAGTAAAATGCATGCCTGCCGTTGGAGCTGCTACAGAACCACTTTGTTTAGCATATATTGTTTGATACCTTTTTCTTAACTCATTTTCAGATAGCGTAGAATCTATATATGGCGGTATAGGTGTAGAACCCAACTTTTTAACAAATTCTGGCAAATCGTTACTATATTCACCGAAATCTAGCTCCCATTCTTGAGATGCTTTATCACCGCAAAAAAGAGTCGCATGAGGAATACTCTTTGAATTAAATGTGACTTTTTCTCCATCTTTCACTTTCCCGCCAACTAAACACTTCCAAAAAGTATCGGTAATCGGGTGCAGTAATAAAATCTCTACTTTCCCGCCGGTTTTCTTTTTGCCAAATATTCTAGCCGGGAAAACCTTACTCGTATTTCTAACCAAAACGTCTCCCGGATTTAAATAATCTATAATATTATAAAAATGCTTATGCTCCTCTTTCTTTATTTCTTTATTTAAAACAAAAAGCCTCGCATGATCGCGGGGTTCTGTAGGCTCTTGAGCAATTAACTCTTTCGGTAAATTATAATCAAAATCTGAAACATTCATATCAACCGATACTATAGCATTCCTTTAGGAATTTCAACTCCCAAGTGCTGATATGCGGACTGTGTTGCAACCCGCCCTCGTGGAGTTCTGTGCAAAAATCCTATTTGCATAAGAAATGGCTCGTACATATCCTCTATTGTTGCCTCCTCTTCGCCTGTTGCCGCAGCGATTGTTCCAACCCCCACTGGTCCGCCATGAAATTTTTCTATTATAGCTGCAAGAATTTTACGATCAACTGAATCAAGTCCCATATTATCTACCTCTAATCTATCAAGCCCTTCAAAGGTGAACTTTTGAGAAACATTACCATCCCCCATTACCTGACAATAATCTCGTACACGCTTTAAGAGCCTGTTTGCAATACGAGGAGTTCTCCTGCCTCTTTTAGCAATCTCTTGTGCTGCTTCTGGCTCTATTGCAACAGACAAAATTTGAGCTGCTCTCTCTACTATCTGCTGAATTTCGTTTTCTGCATAAAAATCTAAATGAAACGTACTTCCAAATCTGTCTCGTAAAGGCGCAGAAAGAAGACTAGCTCGTGTAGTTGCCCCTATAAGCGTAAATTTAGGAAGGTCTATTTTAACCGTACGAGCAGACGGGCCTTTTCCAACAATAATATCTAAACAATAATCCTCCATCGCTGGATACAACACTTCTTCTATAAGCCGGTTAAGCCTATGAATTTCGTCGATAAATAAAATTTCGCCATCTTGTAAATTTGTAAGGATCGCTGCCAAATCTCCGGCTTTCTCGATTGCAGGACCACTTGTAACCCTTATGTTACTGCCTGTTTCGTTGGCAATAATATGTGCTAGCGTTGTTTTACCAAGCCCTGGCGGGCCATACAACAGTACATGTTCGAGCGATTCATTCCTAAGTTTTGCAGCATCTATAAAAATACGAATATTGTCTTTTATTCGCGATTGGCCGATATATTCTTCCAGCTTCTTAGGACGCAATGAGTTCTCGAACCCAACATCTTCAGGCGTGCTATCTGGTACTATAACTCTCTCCATAAGCATCATTATTAATCATCTCCTTATGCTAGCATAGCCATTTTATTAACACAATTTTGGCTAAACAAAGCATTTTTGGCTCTACTTAGCCAACCTTCCTTGACAAGTTCCCTTTGCCATGTTATTATAGCTCGTTTTCCAGGGTGTTCTCTAAAAAACCAGAACAATCTCTAGACACGACAAGCATGGGGATTGCGATAAAGGATTCTCTGGGCTCCGGCTCAGAAACACCTTAGCGTAATTCTCTTGTCTAGAGATTGTTCTGGTTTTTTGTTTGGCAAGCTATTGGGGTGTTATTCTACCCCTAAATCTTTGCTTTCATCGCCTTCTAGCTCCTCTACTCCTATTAAACAGACCTCCTGCCACGGACGATAATGAGAAACAAACGTTTCCTCTTTTTCTTCGCCATCTTCATATGTTACTGCATACGTAAACTGCGCATCTGCTCCATTATGAGGGCTTTCTGTGCATTTTTTTTCGCCTGGTTCAAGTTCTAATGTCTCTATAAATTTTGTTGGTGGGGGTGGCGTTACATTATACACAAGCGTTTTAGATTGCTCGACCGACCGGCCATCTAATGTCCCCCAAAAATCGAAATAAATATCGTTTGTTTCTATTCTTGTCTGTATTAAGACATAATTTTCGGTATCATTTAAAAACCTATAATCCGGAGCTGGGTCATAAATCGTAGCGTCGGTTCCCGGTAAACCATCTGCATCGTTATAATACGGTACTTGATACGAGTGATTTCTTCGTTGTGTTACCGGCAAACCAGTTGAAAGCGTTGCTCGAAATGTTGTGGTTCCAATTTGACACAACCCGCCACCATACTCTGGAATAGTTTTGTTTCCTTTTA
>JABIPD010000003.1 GCA_018698735.1 Candidatus Jacksonbacteria bacterium
GAGGAAAAGTAAAGCAACTGGAGACACTCATCTTAGATTATAGTTGAATAATATAATTTTTATATATTATTCTAATTTCAATTTTATCTTCTAGGCGGTGTCAATGAACGCCGTGGACGTGGATTATTAGGACCATATCCTAGTCTTCTTCTCACATATTCTAAACCGCCAAGCACAGCAGCTGTTGCTCCTATTTTTCTTGCCATATCTCCATAATCAGTTGTGTCTGAGGGTTTTTGTTGTCCCGTTTTTCTTTCAGCTTCTTCTTGTCGTTCTGATTGTTTTCTAGCTTCTTCTTTGGCTTGTCGTCTTTGTTCATTCTGCTCCCGTCTCCATCTTTTTCCTGACTTGCCTGGTGGGGCTTTTTCTTTTTTTGGGGTTGGAGTGGCACGTCTAGCATTACCACAAGATTTTTTCCTTGATTGTCTTGCACTCTCGACAAAGCTAAAGTCCTCTATAGTTCCTTCTTTATCGGGATGATGTGGCAATATCATTTGTCTAAATGGGGCATTACATGGTGCTCGCATTATTTCTTGGTAGGTTTTCTTAGCGGCGGGGCTTACTGCTGCTGCACCTGAACCTAATACTAATGCTCCAACAGTTGCTACTTTTGCTGGCCTAGATAACCCTAGACCTCTTCCGCTCTTTTTTCTAGTTCTTCTTTTGGTTTTTTTCTTTTTGCGTTTCCTTTTACGAGTGCGTCTTCGACGGTGCTTTTTTTTACGCCGGGTTTTTCTTCCACCTTTTTTTTTTGCTGCTGGTTTGATGAATGAGGTTACAGTAAATCTTCCAATTTTAAAAGGTTGGGCTGGTTGTTTTTGTAAAAGTTCTTTTGCGCGAGACAACGCTGCATCCGAACGCATACCCTCACTACTTAATCTTTTTATGCCAGTTGGTTTTTTCCGGCCAAATTTATCTTCAACTCGAACCGCATATTTTCCATCCACTTTTGGTCCCATATATCTTATTATAACGTTATCGGCTTCTAAATATTGCCCGGGTTTTAATGTATCGTCTTTCTTTGCTGGTTGTTTGGCTGGTTGTTTTGACATATATATATAACTATAGATAATGATATAGGCTAAATGGTCATTATAATTATCTTCTCTTAGTTCTTTTGCGCTTTCTTTTGGTTTTTTTCTTTTTGCGTTTCCTTTTACGAGTGCGTCTTCGACGGTGCTTTTTTTTAGGCTTTCTGGATTTTTTACGAGATTTTCGACCACCAAGACCTAGATAGGTGTCTTTTTCGAAATGATCCAAATAAGTTTTGCGTGGTGTACGAAGGGCTTGAGCTTTTTCTGCCACTTCGGTTGATGCCCAGGCCTGTAAATAGGGGATAATTGTTTCCATTACATCCTTATCATCAGAAAAAATAGTAGATAAAAATCCTTGACAATTGGTACACGTATCGTCATTAAAAGCAAATTTATATTTTATGTTTTTGGGTACGAACTTTTTTGTAAATACAATTTGATTCCCCCATTCTTCTCTGTCTTTTGGATTCAAACCAGCCATCTCAAATGTGACTTTTTCTCCTGGGGTTCCGTTACAGGTATAATCATTTAATCTTGCTGCAGCATTTTTAGAAAGGCGAAATGGTGTATCATTAAGTATATTGGCTGTTCCTGTTTTTAATGCAGTCTCCACCTTTATATCGGGTATATATATAGCTGCTTCTACCGGTTTGAACAAACCAGTTCCCCTTTTATTAGGAGAAAATCCTAATGTAAAGTCATTTCCGTCTTGTATTACTTTTATCCCCAAATGTATTCCATGTGTAAGCCAACTACGATGGGTTAATATAAATGTTATTTCTTCCCCACCTTTAAAACATATATTTTGTTTGTCTAAGATTTCATCTTGGGTGGTAGGCTGACTTGAACCTCTTAAAGCTTTTGGTGTTACTTTTGTTTCTTTTGTTTCTACTGATTTTGATCTGAGAAGAGTTGGTGCGGTTGCCATTATATATAACTATAGATAATGAAACACGCGAATCTAGCCGTTACGCTACGCCTGCGGCCTATATACACGCCAATCTAGCCCAAATCCATTTTTGGTCCACACCACAACACGCGCTTATGCACCCGCCAATCTACCCCTTTAAGGGTAAGCCAGAAACCGGTGATGTTCCAGGATACCGCTAATGAAATACCCCATATAATACACCAGAATAAGCAGTTATGCTCCCTGATCACGATTCAAATAATTAATATTTATTCTGGATTTGCACCATCACAACAATGACCCCC
>JABIPD010000002.1 GCA_018698735.1 Candidatus Jacksonbacteria bacterium
CACAGCTTACCATGGAGGAAGCCAAAAATGTTGTTTTTGAAAACACTGAAGAAAGAATGAAAGACGAGTTAACTGCTCGTATTCGAAAACTCGACCAATGGTCGACCAGCGAGATAGACGAGAAGGCAAAAACGATTCTTTCTTCTGCTATGGAGCGGGTTTCGTCTTCACATGCAACAGAAACAACCAGCACGGTTGTAACCTTACCAAACGAAGAAATGAAAGGCCGGATTATTGGAAAAGAAGGCAGAAACATTAAAGCGATTGAGCTTGTTACTGGAACCGAAATAATTATAGACGATACCCCAGATTCAATTTTGGTTTCCGGGTTTAATCCGATTAGAAGACAGCTTGCAAAACGAGCACTCGATAAATTAATTCTCGACGGACGTATTCATCCAGCTCGAATTGAGGAATCGGTAGAAGAGGCAAAGAAAGATTTAGCAAAAGAAATTTTACGTGCAGGTGAAGAGTCTGCGTATGAAGTTGGCGTTGCTGGACTCGATAAAAAATTACTGCAAATTTTGGGTCGATTAAAGTACAGAACAAGTTATGGCCAAAACGTATTGCAGCATTCGGTTGAGGTTTCGCTTATTTCTAAACTTCTTGCCCAAGAGCTTGGGGCAGACGTTACCGTCTGTACAAAAGGCGGATTGCTTCACGACATTGGAAAAGCAGTTGACCATGAAATACAAGGGGCTCACTCGCAATTAGGATCTGAAATTCTTAAAAAATATGGCTTGTCGGACGAGATTGCAAATATTTGTATTTCTCATCACGAAAACGGAGGTACACTCGAAGACGTCATTGTTCGAGTAGCAGATTCTATTTCAGGCGCCCGACCTGGTGCCCGAAAAGATACCTACGAAAACTATGTCCAGCGATTACAAGAACTAGAAAACGTTGCTGGCCAGTTTGAGGGAATAGAGAAAGTGTTTGCTATTCAAGCTGGAAGAGAAGTTCGGATCTTTGTGAAACCAGAAAACGTAAACGATTTAGAGGCCGTAAAACTTGCTCGTGATGTTGCTTCTAAGATTGAGGACGAATTAAAATATCCGGGTGAAATTAAAGTAACTGTTATTCGAGAAAATCGAGTTGTTGAATACGCGCGGTAAAGTACACTCTTGCATATGACGATAAAAGTTTTAGCGATAGGGGATATTATGGGAAAGCTGGGCAGGCGAGTTGTCGGGCGTGTTTTGCCAGATCTAAAAAAAGAATTGGGGATTGATTTGGTAATAGCAAACGGCGAAAATATTGCCCATGGAAAAGGAATGACACGTCCAACCCTACAGCAGGTAAAAGACGCAGGCGTTGATGTGTTTACGACGGGTAATCACATGAACAAAAAGCCTGAAGGTGTTGAAATACTCGAAACTAAGGAGTTTCCTATTATACGGCCGTACAATTGGTCTGATGAGCTTGTGAGTGTTCCCGGTGATGGTAGCTGTATTGTAGAAGTATCTGGAAAAAAGATTCTGATAGTGAATTTAATTGGTCAGGCCTTTTTTAAAGAAAAATTCGAGAATCCATTTCATGCCCTCGATAGAGTATTAGAAGAAAACAAGCAAGAAGCGGTTGATGCTGTTATTGTAGATTTTCATGCAGAGGCAACAAGCGAAAAAGTAGGGATGGGCTGGCATGCAGATGGAAAAACGTCTCTTGTTTTTGGAACTCATACACACGTGCCTACAGCAGACCAACGCATACTTCTTGAAGGAACTGGCTATGTTACAGACCTTGGAATGTGCGGCGATCATAACGGAGTAATTGGGGTAGCACGTGAGGAAGCAGTAGAGCAGTTCTTGACCAATTTAAGCACCAACTATACACTAAAAGAAGAAGGGCCAGCTCAATTTAATGCCATCTGTGCGACCATTAATACCGACACTGGTCGGTGTGAATCGATCGAGCGGGTGGACCGAATTGTAGAAATAGGCTAGAATACGAGAGTTAGTAAAAGGTTTTCCTTTATAATCAATTAATATACGATTTCTGAGGGGAAGTTTTTTAGAAGTATTTCTTTAAGGCTTGTCGCAGAGAATCGGACATATTCGTATGAATAAGTCAGAATTTGCAGAAAAAATTGCAGACAAGGTAGGTGTTTCAAAAGGTGTAGCAGAAGACATGATCGCTGCTTTCACTGGCGTTGTTACAGAAACACTTTCGAGTGAAGGAGAAGTTGTTCTTACTGGTTTTGGTACATTCTCAGCAAAAGAACGTGCAGCACGAACTGGTGTTAACCCACAGAATCCAACCCAGAAAATTCAAATTCCTGCAGTTACTGTACCTAAGTTTAAAGCCGGAAAAGCTTTGAAAGATGCTTTAAAAGAGGCATACAACAATAAATAAGATAGATTTTCTAAAAAGAAATCAAAGATCTCGCATTATTTGCGAGATTTTTGATTTTAAAAAGTGTCATTCTGCTTGCCCCGTCCTTGTGACGGGGCAAGCAGGATGACATTTTTTAGTTCAATACAAAACAGGAGAGTATTTAAGAGTTATTGTTGATTTTACCTGAAAGATGTGGTATCTTCAGAGATGTTTTAGACCTTTTAATGTTTACTTTTGTCTTTTTCTGCACCTATAGCTCAACTGGATAGAGCGTCTGGCTTCGGACCAGGAGGTTGTAGGTTCGAGTCCTACTGGGTGTATAAAGAGACAGAAAAATAGGCAGGGTTCGCTGCGCCTATAGCTCCCCGTCACTTCACTAAAGCTCCCCAGACACTTTCTACGAAAGGTCGGGACAAGCCGGACGGGGCAAGCAGTTTCAGTCAGAGGCTGATCCACCTCTGAGGGGGGGCGTCGAAAAGGCGGGAGCACTCCAGAATGTACTGCGCCTATAGCTCAGCTGGTAGAGCAGTTGCCTCTTAAGCAAA
>JABIPD010000053.1 GCA_018698735.1 Candidatus Jacksonbacteria bacterium
CGAGGGCTTTGGCTGGATATTTACTATTCCAGTAGCAATCGGTTGGATAGCAGCAGGAATGTACGCTCCCGAACTTAAAACAGTATTAGGATATGCATCGCTTGCAGGCCTTCTTGCACTCGTGCTTGTATATGGAAGATCTGTTAAAGCAATTCCGCTTAAGCCATTAGTTGGAGTTATTCAAGTACTGCAAGGTATTATTGGGCTGGTGTCAGATATTTTATCTTACTCTCGGTTGATGGCACTTGGGCTTGCAACAGGCATTATCGCATTTATTATAAACACCATCGGAGCTATTTTCAGAGATTTAATCCCTGTTATTGGTGGCATTGTTTATGTTCTTATCCTTATTGGTGGCCACACCTTTAACTTGGCGATAAATGCACTTGGAGCATTTATTCACTCTGGCAGATTGCAATTTGTTGAATTTTTTCCTAAATTCATGGAAGGTGGAGGAAAAGCCTTTACGCCTCTTAGCAAAAAATCGACCTACATTAATTACTCACAAGATAGCAATGGCTAATTGTTGCAGCGCTGTAATGATACTAATTATCGTTACAGCAGTGTAACAATTAATAACCGCACCTTTCGGGAGAAAAACGCTTGTTTCTTTTTCCAAAGATTGCGAACACTTCATTTTAATATGGTAGGTATTACACTCGCCGCAACAGGAGCTGCACTTGCTGTTATACTTGGCGGAATCGGATCTATTCTTGGTACTGGCCGAGCAGGCTCAGCAGGCGCTGGCGTTATTACCGAGGATCCAAGTTTATTTGGTAAGATTCTCCTTTTGCAGGCTCTCCCTTCTACACAGGGAATTTATGGGTTTATTGGAACCTTTTGGGTTATCTTTAAACTCGGTCTTCTTTCTGGTAATATCCCAGAAATTTCATGGGCAACTGGGCTTACTATCTTAGTAGCAAGTCTTCCCGTTGCAATCGCTGGTTTATTTTCTGCAATCCACCAATCGAAGGTATGTATTGCAAGCATGAATATTGCTTCAAAAACCCCAGGCGAAGTAGGAAAAGGAATTATTATGGCAGCAATGGTAGAAACCTACGCTGTGTTAGGATTGCTTGCAACAATTCTTCTTATTCAAGGTATTCAAGTCTAAACCATGTCTCTCGAAGCAATTCTTACAACCATCACAAAACAAGCGACCGGTAAATCCGAAACACTTGTTTCAGATGCACACACACAAGAAAAAAACCTTATAGAAGGTGCTCTTAAGAATGCGCGCGATCTCAAACTTCAATCTTTTATGGATTTAGAAGCTAAGACGCAAAAGAAGGTAGATGCTGCAAAAAAAGAATCTACCAGAAGAGTTCAAACAGCGCTTTCGATAAAAAAGAAAGAGATTCTTGATGCTATCTTCTTGCAGGCTCAAGAAAAGCTTGAAGCTGAATTCACAGAATCTATGGCAAGTGCATTACTCCGACGGCTTCCGCAAGAAGCTGGAGATTTACATGTCCGTACGCAAGATGCCGCTGTCGTAAAGCAAGCACTGGAAAAAGAAAAAAGAACCGACAAGGTTTATGAAGACGGAACACTCGCTGGAATTGTTTATGATTCTGCCGACGTTTCGGTTGATCTTACGATAGCTTCTTTGGTAAAAGAAATACGACAAGATCTTGAAGTCGAGGTAGCAAAGGAATTATTCAACCCAGCTGCTTAAAAAGATATGGCATACGAATACGAAACAGGATTAATCCGAGTACTCGAACAACGATTAGTTGGCAGCAACGAAATCGAGCGGATGTTAAATGCGCAAACTCCACAAGATGCGCTGAATGTTTTGTATGACACCGATCTCTCGGATTTGGTGACCGAATATAAAAAACCAGAAGAGTTCGAAAAAATCTTACATTCAGAAGAAAATAGACTAAAAACCTTCTTCGACAAAACAGCACTCGACCCTGCTCTTAAAACCATGCTGTATTTAGAAGGAGATGCGTATCACCTTAAACATGCTGTTAAAAAGCATTTTCAGGAAGATATTTCCGAATGCAGAAATGCAGTGTTCTCGCTTGTTTCACGCGAGGAGCTTACAAAAGCATGGGTGCTCTTAAAAGAACTTCACGACAACGAAGAAGAAGCCGAGCCACATATAACAGAAGCAATCCCCCAGCCGATCAAAGCTCTCGTTACGACCACGCTCGGATTGCTCACAGAAGAAAGCTCAGACCCACGAACAATTGAACATAGGGTTGACTACGCTTACTTTGGCACACTCGCAAGCACGGCAGCGAAATCTTCCTCACGGTTTCTTAAGCAGTTTGTTGCATTCAAAATCGATCGTGTAAATGTAAGATATCTTCTAAGAACTCTTCGAACGAAAAAACCGCAAGAATGCGATTTATCGTTCTGGTTGCCAGCTGGAGAAATTACCAAAGAAGAAATAGAACTACTCGCAAAAGAAGAAGCTTCACAACCGTTTACAGACCGGCTTATCGATTTGGTTCATACAAAATTTATTTCTGGAAAAGAGCAGCTGGAACTGGTAACAGCTTTAAAGAATTACAAAGACCATAACGATTTAGCGACCCTAGAACGAGACTTCGAAAATACTGAGATTGCATTCATTCGCCAAGCTCGCAGAGAGGTATATGGAACAGCCGTAGTGTTTGGGTATTGGTACGCACGCCTAAAGGCGATAGAAAATATTCACTTAATAATGGCAGGAAAGGTAAACGGGTTACCAGGCGAAGAAATGAGACGCCGCATACGACTTCCGTTAACAGCATAATATATGAAGGTTGGTATTATTGGCTCGCAACAATCTATTCTTGGCTTTAAAAGCATTGGGCTTACCCCCTTTCCGGTTAGCTCTGCAGAAGAGGTGAAAGCTTCGTTAGAAGATATTACAAAAAATAACGAATACGGCGTTATCTTTATTACCGAAGATTGGGCAAAAAAATCTCAGAGTAGTATCGATGAATATATTAACCGACCGTTACCAGCAATTATAACCATCCCTTCTCAGCAAGGAGCTACCGGCGAAGGCATGCGCAACCTTCGAAAAATAACCGAGCGTGCGATTGGAAGTGACATACTCTTTAAAAACGATAGCTAATGATTTTCTTCCACAGATGATACGGACAGACTTGTCTGTACTATCCGCGGAAGCGAATCCACTCATGCAATAATTATCTATTCTATGGAAATGGAAAAACAAGGAACAATTATAAAAGTATCTGGTCCACTCGTTGTTGCTGCGGGAATGCAAAACGCACAGCTCTTTGAAGTTGTCCGGGTGTCTCCTAAAAAACTCGTTGGTGAAATTATTCGATTAAAAGACGACACCGCGTTTATTCAGGTATACGAAGACACCAGCGGCATCGGGCCTGGTGATCCTGTCTATCTTACTGGCCAGCCACTCGCAGTAGAATTGGGACCCGGTATTATGGACAACATTTACGATGGAATTCAGCGGCCGCTTAAAGCATTAGTAGAAGCAGCTGGCCATTATATAGCAAGAGGCATCGACGCCTCTGGACTTGACCACGAAAAACAATGGCAATTTAATCCTGTCGCAAAACAAGGTGACACGGTTGAGGCTGGCGATGTATTAGGAACCGTTCAGGAAACATCGGTAGTAGAGCATAAAATAATGGTACCTCCAGGCATTCAAGGGAAATTAGAAAAAATTTCTAGCAGCGGTGAATATACGATAGATGACACGATTGCAGTAATAGATGACAAAGAAATCCAAATGCATCAAAAATGGCCTATTCGGCAACCGAGACCAACAAAAAGAAAACTTCTCCCTACCGAGCCACTTATTACTGGCCAGCGGGTTATAGATGCATTCTTCCCGGTCGTAAAAGGTGGAACTGCAAGTGTTCCTGGGCCTTTTGGATCAGGAAAAACCGTGGTGCAGCAGCAGCTCGCAAAATGGTCTGATGCCGATATTATTGTCTATGTTGGTTGTGGCGAACGTGGAAACGAAATGACAGAAGTACTTCAGGAGTTTCCAGAATTAGAAGACGTAAAATCTGGCGAACCATTAATGAAACGAACCGTACTGGTTGCCAACACATCTAACATGCCTGTAGCCGCCCGAGAAGCTTCTGTATACACTGGAATTACCCTTGCAGAATATTACCGAGATATGGGATACAAAGTCGCACTTATGGCAGACTCTACTTCTCGATGGGCAGAGGCATTACGTGAAATGTCTGGCCGGCTCGAGGAAATGCCTGGTGAAGAAGGATATCCTGCTTATCTTGGTTCTAAGACCGCAGCATTCTACGAAAGAGCTGGAGCTGTTGAATGTCTTGGAGCAGAAACCAGAAAAGGATACTTAACAGTGATTGGAGCGGTATCGCCGCCTGGTGGAGACCTTTCAGAGCCTGTTACCCAAAACACCCTTCGTGTTACCAAAGTATTCTGGGGACTAGACTCATCACTCGCCTATCGAAGACATTATCCTGCTATTAACTGGTTAAATAGTTATTCGCTGTATCTTGATGATGTTGAAGATTACATGAAAAAGAATGCTGGTGACGATTGGCCAACCATGCGAGCACACGCGACCGAACTACTCCAGCAAGAAGCTCAACTCCAAGAAATTGTGAGACTCGTTGGAATAGATGCTCTTTCTTCAAAAGAACAGTTAGTGTTAGAAACTGCCCGCTCGGTTCGAGAAGATTTTTTACAACAAAATGCTTACGACGAAGTAGATACGTATACATCGGTTAAAAAAATGTACTGGATGTTAAAATCGATTCTTACCTTCCATGCAACAGGAGAACGGATGCTTGATTCTGATAAAAAAATGGATGAGATAAAAAAACTCCCTATCCGCGAAAACATCTCGAGAGCAAAACTTATTAAAGAAGACAATCTCGATGAACTAGAAAAACTTGTCTCTGATATTGAATCATTATCATAATCGCTATTGAAATATGAAATCATACAAGACATTAAAAGAAGCTGCAGGCCCGCTGCTCATCGTAGATAAAGTTGCAGATGTAAAATACGAAGAGTTGGTAGATGTAGAGCTTGCCGACGGTACCATAAAACGTGGTCGGGTATTAGAACTCGACGGCGATATTGCTGTTGTTCAAATGTTCGAAGACATGAGCGGTATTAACCTTGCAACTGCAAAAGCAACGTTCTTAGGCCGTGGAATGGAAATTGGTGTTTCAGAAGACATGCTTGGGCGTGTGTTTGATGGTGCTGGTAGGCCGGTTGATAATGCAGGCGACATTCTTCCTGAAAAAAAATTAGATATTAATGGTGCACCAATAAACCCTTATGCTCGTGATTATCCAAACGACTTTATTCAAACAGGAATATCGACGATTGATGGTCTTAACACACTTGTGCGTGGACAAAAGCTGCCTATTTTTTCTGGTGCTGGTCTTCCGCATGCACAGATCGCTGCACAGATTGCTCGGCAAGCTAAAGTGGTCCGAGCGCTTAGCGAGGACCATCCTGAGCGCAGCGAAGGATCCCAAGAATCTCCCGAAGAAACCGAAGGACAATTTGCTGTGGTGTTTGGAGCTATGGGAATTACCTTCGAGGAAGCTGAATTCTTTATTAATGAATTTAAATCTACCGGTGCAATAGACAGAGCAGTACTCTTTAGAAATATTGCAAACGATCCGGTTGTCGAACGTATTACGCTTCCCAGAATGGCATTAACAACCGCAGAATATTTGGCATTCGAAAAAGGCATGCATGTATTAGTAATCTTGACCGACCTTACTAACTACTGCGAGGCATTACGAGAAATCTCTGCCGCTCGAAAAGAAATCCCTGGACGTCGCGGTTACCCTGGCTACCTCTACACCGACCTTTCGACTATTTACGAACGAGCTGGTCGTATTCAAGGTAAAAATGGATCGGTAACCCAGATTCCAATTCTTACCATGCCTGAGGACGATAAAACCCACCCTATCCCAGATCTTACCGGCTATATTACCGAAGGCCAGATCGTGCTTTCTCGTGAACTCTATCGTCAAAATATTTACCCTTGTGTAGATGTGTTACCATCATTATCTCGATTAAAAGACAAAGGAATTGGCGAAGGCAAAACTCGAGGCGATCATGGCGGCGTATTAAATCAATTGTTTGCTGCATACGCGCAAGGAAAAGAAGCCCGAGAACTTGCTGTTATTTTAGGAGAGGCAGCATTATCTGATGTCGATAAAAAATACGTAGAATTCGCTCGCAGATTCGAAGAAGAGTACGTACAACAAGGCTTAAACGAAGACCGAACAATAGAACAAACACTTTCTCTTGGATGGGAGCTATTAAATATTCTTCCAGTAAGTGAGCTTAAACGTGTAAAGCCAGAAGAAATCGAAAAATATCTACCTAAAAAGGAAGAAACAACCGAAGAAGAAAAAGAGACTGTTGAGGTGTAAGACTACTCTTGTTATACGAGATCCTTCACTTTCCGTTTAAGATGATAAAATCGTCATTCTGAGCAGAGCGAAGAATCTCTGTCCTTATTCATAAAAATATGGCAGAAAAACTCAACGTTAATCCAACACGGATGGAGCTGTTAAAGCTTAAGCGAAAACTTAAAACAGCCGAAAGAGGACACAAACTCCTAAAAGAAAAACGTGATGGCTTAATGAAACAATTCATGACACTTATTAAAGAAACTCTTGCCGCAAGAGAGAGTGTTGAAGGTGGATTGTCTGAAGCTTTTCAGTCTTTTGTGTTTGCAACAGCAGACTATGGCCCCGACCATATGGAGCAAGCCATGAGCTGGCCAACAAAAACCATTTCGTTAGAGGCAAAAACAAAAAACGTGATGAGCGTATATATTCCAGAATTCACTTACTCCGAAGAAGGCCACCACGAGAGCTATTCTTTGTTTACCACCTCTGGGCAAATCGACACTGCATTAGAGACTTTTTCTAACACCCTTCCAGATATGTTAAAATTAGCAAGCCTCGAGCACTCAGCTCGCCTGCTTGCTATAGAAATAGAAAAAACACGGAGGCGAGTAAATGCATTAGAGCATGTCTATATTCCTCAAATGCAAGTTACGATTAAATATATTGAAAGCAAATTAGGAGAGCAAGAACGTGGAGCGCTTGTAACTTTAATGAAGGTAAAAGACATGATAGAAGCAAAACAATAATGGCTAAAAATTCTAAGCACTAATACCTAAATGCTCCCCCATGGCGATCTCCGAAGGGGGATAAACAAACCCTAATGACCAAAATGTGAAATTCGAAACGTTTATAACATTCAACATTTGAGTTTTGATATTGTTTAGAAATTAGATATTAGGAATTAGAAATTCTTAACCTCTATGCTATCTCATATCCTGTATACATTTTTTCTAGCCATGACACCGATAGGTGAGCTCCGTGCAGCTATCCCAGTTGCTATTGCCGTTTATAAACTCGATCCATGGCTAACGCTCATGATTGCTGCCGCTGGCAATCTTGTGCCGGTATTTTTTATCTATATTGTTTTAAAAGAGATAGAAAAGCGCATTAAAAAATCTATAGAATCGACCTTCGATCTTGCTCAAAACAACAGAGAAGAATTTATTAAAACTGTTCTCGAAAAACCAGAGGAAATAAAAAAACATCTTACGAATAAATTTTTACTTTTTGCATTTGTACTGTACTCATTTTTCCTCCGTCGATCGTATCGTAGATGGGCGCATGATCACCAGAAAATGGCCTTCTTTTCTTTGGCATTGTTTGTTGCTATTCCATTGCCCGTAACTGGCGCATGGACAGGTACTGCACTCGCCTATTTATTTGGTATTCCACTTGGCCGCGCCTTTCCCTCTATTTTGCTTGGCATTTTTGCTTCTGCACTTATCGTTACTGTTATTTCTTTAGGCGGCGTTGCTCTTGCTACATAATAAAATAATCGTCATCTTGAAGGCCATGCCTGAAGGATCTCTGTTTTTTTAACGGCTCATGTGGTGAGCCGTTAATTTTTTTCAAAAAAAAGAAGGGGATCCTTGCGGACTCCCCATAGTTGAGTTCGTTCTTGTTTCCGGCACCCTGAGCCAAGCTGATCAGCTCATTGAGCAATGCATTTCCATTCGCCGACGCTGCTCTTCCTGCCGCTTTTGAAGGATCCGATCAACGAGTGAGCCTAACAGCAAAGTGCCCAAAAGCGTGGCCTCACTCCAATGCGGCAGCCACACACCTTCGATGAAGAGAGGTATCCACACCACCGTCAGGATCACCGACAGAACAGTCCACCAAGGGCTGTACTGTTTGTCTATTGCCATCATTGTGGCGAGAATCATCGCGACGACCCCACAAGATACACCTACCAGCAGCAGAGGCTCAAATGGCCTATTCAG
>JABIPD010000001.1 GCA_018698735.1 Candidatus Jacksonbacteria bacterium
CAATCCAACTTACTCAAAGTAAGCTTGATACGCTTTTGGGAGTGGAATTGCATAAGGATTTAGTAGAAAAAATTATTCTTTCAACCGGCTGTGCAATAAATCCATCACCAAATGGTTGGAGAGTGGTGCCTCCTCCATACCGTCAAGATTTGGTGATAGAAGAAGATCTTATAGAAGAGGTCGGGAGGTTATATGGATATAATAAACTTACTCCTCGAATGCCTGTTGCGCGTATCGCTGTTCCAGAAATAGCACCACTGTATAAACGTAAAAAATTGTTAAAGGAATTAAGTGTTCGTTCTGGGTATAACGAATTGCTTCATTACTCTTTCTATAGCGACAAACACATAAAAGCTTTGGGGTTGAGTACAAATAGCCATGTCGAACTTGCTAATCCGTTAAGTGTTGATCAGAAATATTTGCGAACATCGCTTTTACCATATTTATTAGAAACCGCAGCAAGAGAAGCAAAGCAGGCTTCGAATGTTTCCGTGTTCGAATCTGGTGCTGTGTTTAATCCAACGAAACAATCACTTCCGCTAGAAGAGAGCCATTGGGCTGCAGTAAAGATAGATACTTCAAAATCGTCAGAGCAGTTAGTGATGGAGTGTAAAGGATTGCTTGAATCGGGAGTTAACCTGTTAACTGATAGTGAAGCAATATGGGAGAAAGGTAAAAAAGAGTCTGTAATTGTTTTAAAGCACCAGAAAAAAAATATTGCTGAGGTTGGAGTTATTCAGTCGTTACCTGCGTTTAAATTAAACACTCCTGCTGCGTATATGTGGTTAAATATAAGCGCACTCGCAGAAAATGCTATTCCTATTCAGCAGTATCAAAAAATGAGTATGTACCCTGCTGTTGTAAGAGATATAACTATTACCTTTGCCGAGCAAGTTGAATTTGCTATACTTACAAAGGAGATAGAGGCGATTAATCCATTAATAGTTTCTATTGGCTATGTAGGAACATTTTCAACAAAAGAAGGAGTAAACACAACTATTCGTATTACCTATAGATCGGACAAAGAAACATTAACAAATAACGCTGTTTCGGAAATAGAGAAAGGTATTGTACAGAAAATACAAAAAAAGTTTAAAGGCATGGTTGCCTAGAAGTGTTCGACCAAAATAAATATGTATGAAATAAAAAAATTTAATTCTCTCCAATGTGCGATTATTTCAGGAGTTATTTCTGGAAGCGCGCTACTTTTGTGGGCTGTTGTTACCGTTATAGTAGACGGTGTTCGTGTGTTGGTTGGAATAGCACCTGCGATTGAATTAACTTCAGCGTACTGGATTGCACTCGCATTTAGTATTGTGGTGTTTCCGTTATTAGCCACGCTCGCAGGATCTGTTGTGGGATTTGTTTTTTCTGGGCTGTATAATATATGGGCTAAGTATGTTGGAGGAATCGAGGTTGACTTGAAATTACTCAAAAAATAACCGTTGTACGAGCGTATGTGGCAAACGGTATTGCTTCTTATTATCGGGGCTGGGGCTTTATGGAAAGGGGCAACCTATGTTGTTGACGGGTCTATTAGGTTGGCTCGTTTTTTTAATGTTTCAATGCTACTTATAGGGTTAACGATTATTGCAATCGGAACTTCTTTGCCAGAATTATGGGTAGGAATTTTTGCTGCACTAGATGGCTCTCCGGCATTGAGTTTTGGGAATATTATAGGCGCCGGGATGATGAACATGTGTGTGGTCTTAGGAATTGGGGCAATCGTGTCGCCAGTAAAAATAAAAGCTTCTACCTTGCGAGGAGAAATTCCATTTGTTTTTTTGGCGATAGCATTGGTTTGGTTGCTGGCATTAGACGGGGTGGTAGACAGGTTCGACGGAATCCTTTTGGTTATTTCGTATTGTGCTTTGTTTACTATTATTTATATACAAGCACGAAAAGAAGATGCTCATGGAAGTATTTGGCAGCGAGTAGGAACCATGGTTAAGAAGGGGAAAGAAGGCTATTTGTTTCGATCGATAATGCTTATTACTGGTGGAATAGTGCTCCTTATAGTTGGTGGGAAATTTGCTGTTAGTGGTGGCTCGGCGCTTGCAGAATCGTGGGGAGTTGCACCACTTATTATTGGTATTACGCTGGTGTCTGTTGGGACTGTTCTTCCTGAAATTATTACGGCAGTTGTTTCGTCGCGTGAGCATGTAGAGAACTTAAATGTTGGCAGTGTTATTGGCGGTATGGTGTTTAATTTTTTGTTTGTTATTGGGATTGTTAGCATTATTCGTGAAATATCGGTCTCTCAAACCTTATTATGGCGAGAGTTTCCTGTTTTAATAGCAATAGTATTGTTAGCAGTTTCGTTGCTTAGAAGTGGGGCTACACTTAGGCGCTGGGAGGGAGCAGTTCTTATTGGAGTATATGTTTTATATATTGTCTATTTACTTATTGCGACCCCAAGTATTTTTGTGTAAAAAATGAGGGTAATAGCCTTGTTTTTTAAGCTAAACATGCTAAAATAGAGTGTAGATAATGTCTCGAATAAAGACTCTTATTTTTTTTGATTATGCCAAAAGAACCAGCACCGGAAGCAGAAGAAAAAAAAGCCAAAAAAGCAACTAAAAAAACAGAATATAGTGCCGATCAAATTACTGTTTTAGAGGGATTAGACCCTGTTCGTAAGCGTCCAGGAATGTATATTGGGAATACAGCAGAGGCAGGTCTTCATCATATGATATGGGAGGTGGTCGATAACTCGATCGACGAAGCCATGGCTGGCCACTGTACCGATATAACCATCAAGCTTTTGCCAGATGGTATGGTTGAGGTTTCAGATAATGGCCGTGGAATTCCAGTAGAAAAACATAAGCAAACAGGGTTGTCGGCATTAGAAACTGTTTTAACAAAACTTCATGCAGGTGGAAAATTCGGACAAGGAGGATACAAAGTGTCTGGAGGGCTTCACGGGGTTGGTGTTAGTGTGGTAAATGCATTGTCTACCTATCTTAAGGCCGAAATTAAAAGAGACGGCTGGCTTTGGGCACAAGAGTACAAGCAAGGCGCACCAAAGGGAAAAATAAAAAAAGTTAAAAAAATTCCTAAAACCACAACCGGAACCACCATGACATTTCAGGCGGATCCGACTATTTTTACGGTTACCGAATATTCTTGGAAAACAATTATAGACCATTTACGACAGCAGGCATATTTAACCAAAGGCGTTAAAATAATTATCATCGACGAACGAGAAATTAAGGAGGTGAAAGAATCTTCAGAAGAGGGCGAAAAATCTGCAGATGTTGAATTTACGGTTGGTAAGAAAAAATATACTTTTTATTTCGAGGGTGGGATTGCTTCTTATATACGGCATCTTAACCGAAATTATTCTGCAAAACAGCTGAATATTTTTTACATGGATGCAACAGAAGACGAAGTTCAGGTAGAGGTTGCATTTCAGTATGTAGAAGAATTTAAAGAATCGGTATTTACTTTCGCAAATAATATTCACACAACAGAAGGTGGCATGCATTTAACTGGTTTTAAATCTGCTCTCACACGAAACTTAAACGCCTATGCCCGAGAGAAGGGATATTTAAAAGAAAAAGACGACAATCTTTCTGCAGAAGATGTGCGTGAAGGATTAACCTCTATTGTTAGTGTGAAAGTTCAGGAACCACAGTTCGAGGGCCAGACAAAGTCTAAACTTGGAAATGCAGAGGTGAGAGGGATTGTAGAATCGACATTCTCGGAAAAACTTTCGATGTGGTTAGAAGAAAACCCTCGAGATGGAGAAGCAGTAATAGGAAAAGCGTTGCTTGCTGCTCAAGCACGGAAAGCTGCAAAAGCTGCTCGAGAAACTGTTTTAAGAAAAGGTGCCTTAGAAGGTTTTGCTCTCCCTGGAAAACTTGCAGATTGTTCTTCCAGAGACGCTACAGTTTCGGAACTCTATATTGTTGAGGGAGACTCTGCTGGCGGTTCTACAAAACAAGGCCGCAACAGAACTTTCCAGGCAGTATTGCCGCTTCGTGGAAAAATTTTAAATGTAGAAAGAGCACGGTTAGATAAAATGCTAGCAAACAACGAAGTAAAATCGCTTGTTATTGCTTTAGGCACCAACATTGGGGAGCAATTTAATATAGAAGATTTGCGGTATCATCGAATTATTATTATGACCGATGCCGACGTCGATGGTTCGCATATTAGAACATTGCTGCTTACATTATTTTATCGTTATTTCCCAGATCTTATTATCGCAGGCCATATATACATAGCTCAGCCGCCGTTATACATGGTAGAACATGGCAAAAGTTCTGAATATGTCTACGACGATCAAGAACTTCAGAAATCCTTAAAACGATTCGGAGTAGAAGATGTTTCTTTAGTAGAGGAAGATCCATCGGCAGGTACCGAAGAAGAAGCAGCAGAAGAGGAAGAAGGTTCAGAAGAAGAGCAAACACAAACAGCTTCAAAAAAGAAGGTTCGTATACAGCGTTACAAAGGTTTAGGAGAAATGAATCCAGATCAGCTTTGGGAAACCACTATGGATCCTAAAACCCGAATTATGAAACAAGTAACAATAGAAGATGCTGCAGCGGCGGAAGAAATTTTCCAAATGCTTATGGGCATAGAAGTTGCGCCTCGAAAACGATTTATTCAAACACGTGCAAAGAAAGTAGAAAATTTAGATATATAATTAGTTACTTAATACAAAAAAACAGCTTGGCTGTTTTTTGTATTGAGTAAAATCGTGTACAATAGAGAAGAATAACAAATAACTCTATGAAAAGGTTTCTATATTTTTTTGTGCTAGCAGTAATTCTGCTTCCAAGTAACGGGATTGTTTTTGCTCAAGAGCAAGATATTATTTCGTTTGGTGTACAGTATCAGCCTCAAATTTTTTCTGGAAATGGAATTCAGGTTGAATGGGAGCGGCGATCTTTATCGGCAACTCCATCTTTAATCCTTTCGGCAGCCTGTAGTGATGGCGTTTCTATTCGAGATATGTTTGGACTAACGTGTACCTATGCTTCAGATGCTCATTCTGCTGGCATTAATGTTTCTAAAAGAACAAAGCAGTCTGGGGTGGTAGAAAATACAACTTCGGCTCCGTTAAAAATAACATTTATTTTAACGGCAGGCTCAGAGCAGTCACAAGAAGTTATCACGGTTCTTCCTGCTGGATATGAAGAAATTATCCCCAGTGGTGCTTTTGTAAAAACCGCATCCGATTCGGCTGTATATTATGTTAATGAAGATAAAACGCTGAGTGTTATCCCTCATGAGAGTGTGTATTTTTCCTATGGCTACAAAGATTTTTCTCAAGTAAAAGTAGCAACTCTTTCGGGGTTTTTAAAAACGACACCGGTTGCATTTCCTGAAGGCTCTTTGTTTAGAGGTACACAACAAAGCATAGGAGAAAAAGATGCAAGTGCAGTTTTTGTTGTAGAAGAGGGAAAGCTAAGACCTATCGTATCTTCTGAAGTTTATCAATCGATATATAGTGATCCTCAGTGGTCTCGAGTAGCTTGGATCCCAGATGATTTGCTTTCTAAATTTAATTATCCGATAGGCGAGAATTGGACAAGCTCATCTGCCCCTCCAGTAGGCACAATTCTTCAGGATGCAGAAACCTATTACCGAGTAGAAAAGGAGAACGGAGTTTATATAAAGAAAAAACTTTCAAATACAAAAGAAGAACTTACAAATAATAAAATCCCAATAGCTCAGGCACTTCAATTAAGTGTATTTGGTACTAATCTTTCAGACGGATCAGAATTAAAAAATTTTCTTGTTACACCAACTCCTGCCACTATTTCAGATACTCAGCATACGCCAATAGATTCGGTAAACAATGGCACCTTAACAATAATAGCCCCAAAAACAGATGATATATTTGGAGTTGGCTTAAGAGAAACAGTGAGGTGGCAGTTTGCTAATCTTAAAGAACCGGCTGTTAATATAAAGCTTACAAATTCGGAGAACGAAGAGTTTTCTCTTGGATCGGTTTCTGTTCTAGAGTCCGAAACAAAAGAGCAGGAAGCAACATTTGTTATAGACGTCGCACTTGGTACGTATTCACTTTCTGTATGCAATGGAGCCATGTGTGATGTTCAAGAAAATATAACAGTTACATCTAAATCCGATGCCCTTTCGGCAGATTTAAATATTAAAGACGTTACCGGCATTCAAGAGAATTATTTGCAAGATGAAGAAATTAATGTGTATTTTACACTCGACTTTAACGATCAGATTAAAGATTACGCTCCTTTTTGGGAGACGAATGTGTATGCGCAATTTAATAGTAGTGGCACGGTGATAAATAAAACATTTGGTACGTATAATGTAGATACTGGCCGTTGGGAAATACAAATACACGCGCCGGCAACATCTTCTGGGCAGATGGATTTAGAAATTGTTGGATTTTGCACAGGCAGTCCTACTCATTGTGAAGACGCAGGGACGGCAGCTGAAGCGCGGAATTCAACTCGTGTAGAAATAATTTCAACAGACCTTGTATTTGTCTCGCCTGTTTCTAATGCCCAATGGGCAAGAGGAGCAAATCATACAGTAGAATGGACAGGCGGACGAGGAGATACCTCTCTTATCTATTTAGAATCTGTAACATATCCAGGCTCCAGAATGCTTTTATCCGAAGGAAACGCATTTAATGGCGGTCATGGTTGGGATATTCTTTCAGATGCTCCTATCGGAGTTTATGAAATACTCGTAGAACTAAGAAAAGAGGGTTCGTTTTTAGAAAGCCATCGATCTGATCCGTTTTCTATCATAGGTACTGGAGCTGTTGGAATTTTTCCTGTGAAAGGAGATCAGCTTAAACATGGCCAGGGGTATTCTATTACTTGGCCGTATTGGTTTATTGGTGATTCTCAGACAACTGTAACAATTCGACTTAACAGAGATGGGACTGAATACTCGTCTTTGGTATCAAAAATCGGAAATTCAGGACTCTACGAATGGACTGTTCCATTCTCGGTAACAACAGGTCCTTCTTATAGTATTAATATATCTCCAGAAAATTCTACAAAAGGGATTATCTATACATCGGAATTCGACATTCTGCCGTAAAGGTAAGTTACAGAAAAAGCTCATTTGATGAGCTTTTTTTGATAACTTGATTTTTATGTCCCATTGTGGGATAGTATTGATGGGAATAATCCCAACTAGTTTCGTTCCTTATATGGAGTCGATCGATGGTAACTAATCACCATACAATTACGAATGAATGGCTCGTAGAACGCTATCTTGAGCATACGGAGACGGATAGAGAAGCTGCGATAGCGATTGTGATCGCAATGAATAGCGTAGGCGGCGGCCACAATATAGCAGAAGTAATCCTAAGAGTAGGACCAAGCTGCTTCGACCGTAGCAGCGTACCTACTATCTCGCAAGGAGACAGAGAGCTTCTACTACTCTTGGCTGCAGGCAAGGATCCTGAAGAAGATTCTCCTGATGTCTTGGCAAAGGCCAAGCAAGGCCTGTGTGTCGCGACCAACAATGCCCTGGCGGACTACTATAGGGCAAGCTCGGCTGCGCCAGAGAGAATAAAGTGCGTAGTCGAACCGGCGATTAGGGCGCAGTCGTCAGACGTCGACGTTGTCGCCGAGCTTAAAGCCGGCAGAGACATAGTGGCGATAATAGGCACGGCAGTCGGCAAGGCCGATGTCGAGCTTTTCCAGGAGATCGCTGCTGGTGAGGTATCGATAGAGCCTCCAAAGCGGCGTGTAATCAGCACGCGTAAGCGAGCTCTTGTGAGGCGTGATAAGCCTTCTCCGTACCAGAGACTTTCTGGTGGGCTCCTCCCACAAGCCGGTGCTCGACGAA
>JABIPD010000024.1 GCA_018698735.1 Candidatus Jacksonbacteria bacterium
ACCAATTTTCTTCAAGCATTATTTGTCATTAAAATAGCATTAATAAGCGCTAGAAATGAACAAAAATGATTATAGCATACTTTCTCAAAAAAACAAGGGCGCCCCAGGCACCCACCCTCCAGAGATACTTTTCTCGTTTTGTGAGTCACAATCAGTGCTTTTTTAGTAAATTCCTTGCATTCTATTCAACGGGTTCGAGGTATACTCTGTCGTCGTCTGTAGAAACGTCTTCATCTTCTGGAATAATGGGTTCGAACTCATCCCATCCTGCTTCCTCTTGCATCTGTCTCCAAACCGCTATATCGCGGTTAATCTTATCTAACAGCTCGTCCTCTGTCAAGGATTGAATCGAGGTTTTATCCTCTATTAAATTCTCATAATCGCCTAATGTCATTACCACAATAGGAGAATCGTATTCACTGACAACAATAACTCTATCGCCTGTCTTTTTTACCACCGCTAATACTTTCTCTAGATCTTTCATAGACACTCGTAAAAAATGCGTTCGGAACTTTTTCCCGAACAGTAACAAGAAGACAGCCCTCCAAATCTATCTAGTGCATCAATCCTATCGAATCACCACAAAAATTGCAAGAAAAACACCCCGTGATACGCCCCCCCTCTCTTTGCATAAGGGAGGGCTGGGGAGGGTTTCTTCTGTGTTGCAAATAACTCCCCCTAACCCCCTCTTACATTAAGAGGGGTAATATACCCTCATAAACTATAGATTAAACACTTTGCTATCTTTTAATTATACTAATTAACTAAATGCTATTTTAAAAAAAAGAACGCCGCAGTCCACATCGTTATGTGAACCACGACAGAATCAACTGACATCTCGGGCTAGCAATGCATCGCGACCATGTTCGTCGAGATAGACAAACAGATGCTCGTCTATACCAGGAAGTGCAAGGACATCGTCAATGCTGGTATATGGCCCACAGATTGTTCTGGCCCCAACCAGTACGGGGTCCGCACCAGCAAGCTCTCGAGCAAGATAACTCCTGGCAGCTGCTTTTGAAATGAAGAGCATAAAGCCTATCCGGGCGCCTGGGGTTGTGCTTTCTTCTGTATCTACCCGCTCATAAACCAATCCTTCCCAGTTACGGATGATCCAAACTTCAGGGAAAGGCAACTCAACAGTAGAAATACTTCCCCGAACTTGATTAGGCATGTTGATGCCTCCCTCCTCTCTTTTAGTATCAAAAAATTATATCGCCGTCAATATTCTTTTGTCATTTCGCGATGTCCCGACCATGTGGGGGAAGGACTGCATTGCGGCTGCGACGAGAAATCTGTAGTAAAACATTACACGTCCTAGTGTCCCCAGATTTCTCGTCGCAGAGCCTCTGTCGAAATGACAAAAAAGAGCCTTTTTACAGGCTCTTTTTTATAGCTCTACATTTGATTGTATTATTCTTTTGCTGGGGCACCAACACCGCGAGCGGTCTTAATCTCTTCTTCTACATTCTTTGGTACTGGTTTGTAATCGTCAAATTCCATAGCATACGAAGCCCGCCCTTGAGTAAGCGACCGTAACTGAGTAGCGTAACCAAACATCTCTGCCAAAGGTACTTGCGCGTTGATAATTTTAATATCATCTCTATCCGACATTTCGTCTATCTGCCCACGCCGTGAGTTTAAGTCGCCCATTACGTCTCCCATAAATTCTTCTGGGGTGGTAACTTCTACTTTCATAATAGGCTCTAGCAACGTTGGTTTTGCTTTACGTGCAGCATCTTTAAATGCCATAGAACCAGCCATCTTAAACGCTACTTCAGATGAATCAACATCATGATAACTACCGTCGTATACGGTAACACTAATATCGATTAACGGATAACCAGCAATAATACCGCTGTCCATTGCTTCTTTTACACCTTTTTGGACTGGTGCGATAAATTCTTTTGGAATAGCACCACCTTTAATCTTTTCAATAAATTCAAATCCTTCTCCTGGTTCTCGTGGAACCAACTTTAACCAACAATGGCCATATTGCCCACGTCCACCAGACTGACGGACATATTTTCCTTCTGCTTCTGCTTCTATCGTAATAGTTTCTCTATATGCAACCTGAGGTTTACCAACATTGGCCTCTACATTAAACTCGCGTTTCATTCTATCTACAATAATTTCTAAATGTAATTCCCCCATTCCAGCGATAATTGTTTGGCCAGTTTCATCGTCGGTACGCACACGAAACGTTGGATCTTCTTCTGATAATTTAGATAACGCAATACCCATTTTTTCTTGGTCTTGTTTTGTTTTAGGCTCGATAGCAACTTGAATAACCGGTTCTGGGAAGGTAATAGATTCCAAAACAATCGGGTTATCTGGATCGCATAAGGTATGGCCAGTAAAGGTACCTTTTAATCCTACTGCTGCTGCAATATCTCCAGCATAGACTTCTTCTACATCTTCTCTGCTATTTGCATGCAACCGCACAATCCGACCAATACGTTCTTTTTTACCGCTCGCGACATTTAAAACATAGGAACCAGCTTTAACGGTTCCAGAATACACACGGAAAAAAGCGAGTTTTCCTACAAACGGATCGGCAGCGATTTTAAATGCTAAGGCTGCAAACGGTTCGCTATCGTCGGCTTTTCTTTCTATCTCTTCTTCGTCGTTACCTGGAGCATGGCCGGTAATAGCTGGTACATCTAATGGCGTTGGCAAGTAATCTACAACTGCATCAAGCAATGGCTGCACACCTTTATTCTTAAGTGCGCTTCCACATAACACAGGGATAATATCTAAACTAATAACTGCTTTTCGTAAAATTTCTTTTAATTTTTCTACTGGCACTTCTTCGCCTGCTAAAAATGTTTCCATTGCTGATTCGTCGTTCTCTACAATCGCTTCAACAAGCTTTGCTCTATATTCTGTTGCCTTTTCTTTCATGTCCTCTGGAATGTCGACAATTTCGGTATCTTGGCCCATCTCGTCTTTATACATTATTGCATTCTGCTCGATAAGATCGACAATCCCAACGAAATTTTCCTCAGTACCAATAGGCAACTGAATTGGGAAGGCTTTTTTTGTTAACCTGCTATGGATTGATTCGACATCTTTATAAAAATCTGCACCAGTTCTATCTAATTTATTTACATAACATATTCTTGGTACCTCGTATTTGTCCGCTTGTCGCCAAACTGTTTCGGATTGAGGCTCTACTCCTGCAACGCCGTCGAACACCACAACCGCGCCATCTAGCACTCGCAAAGAACGCTCTACTTCTACGGTAAAGTCTACGTGGCCTGGGGTATCGATAATATTTAAAAGACTATCTTTCCAAAAACACGTGGTAGCGGCCGCGGTAATAGTAATCCCCCTTTCCTGTTCTTGTTCCATCCAGTCCATTTCTGCTGCACCTTCGTGTACTTCGCCTATCTTGTGTTTTTTACCAGTATAAAACAAAACACGCTCTGTTACCGTTGTTTTTCCGGCATCGATATGAGCGATAATACCAATATTACGCGTCTTTTCTAACGAATATTCACGGGCCATATTTTTACTTGTTTTTATCTACCAAAATGCGCGAAGGCACGATTTGCCTCTGCCATTCGGTGGATATCATCACGTTTTTTTACTGCCTCGCCTTGATTTTGAGATGCTGCAAGCAACTCATCTGCGAGTTTATTTCTCATTGGTTTACCTTTGCGTGCACGTGCGGCAGTTAAAATCCATCGGTAGGCTAATGCCATTCGTCTGTCGCCTCGCACTTGCATTGGAATCTGATAATTTGCACCACCAACTCTTCGGGACCGTACTTCTATCATTGGGGCTACATTTTTGATTGCTTTATTAAAAACTCCAAGCGGGTCTTGGTCTGTTTCTTCGCGGATTGCTTCGAAAGCATCGTATACAATTTTCTGGGCAATAGATTTCTTTCCATCGTGCATTACCAAATTAATAAACTTAGCAATAGTAGTGCTTTGATATTTTGGGTCTGGTTTTATAACTCTTTGTGGGGCTTGTTTTCCTCTCATATTTAGGATTTAGGTTTCTTAGCACCGTATTTTGATCGACTCTGCATTCGGCCGTCTACTCCAGTGGTGTCATATACTCCGCGAACAACGTGGTAACGAACACCAGGTAAATCTCTTACGCGTCCGCCCCTAAGTAATACAATAGAGTGCTCTTGTAATTGATGTCCTACTCCAGGAATATAAGCGGTTACTTCCATTCCGTTCGATAATCGTACACGAGCGATTTTTCGTAAAGCCGAGTTAGGCTTTTTTGGTGTCATGGTTGTTACCTTTAAACATACTCCACGTTTAAATGAAGAACCTTTCTTTAATTCTTTTCGAGTTCGGTTAGAAGGATTATAAACATACCGCAATCCTGGTGATTTTTCTTTCTGCGGTTTTCTTTTTCTTCCTTTTTTTATTAACTGTCTTACGGTAGGCATATCGTCGGACCAAAGCTTCAGATTCCGGATCCTGTAATGAACAGGCTCCTCCACCTTTCGCTTGCTCCTCCTCTTCAAAAAAATGCTTGCTCGCCACCAGAAGTGGCTCCGCCCACCATTTTTTTGAGTACAGGAGAATTAAGGTATTTTTTAAAAAAATTTAA
>JABIPD010000072.1 GCA_018698735.1 Candidatus Jacksonbacteria bacterium
AAAATATTCCAACCTCTCCTGGCGTGTATTTGTTTAAAAACAAGCAAAAAGAGGTGTTGTATATAGGAAAGGCAAAAAACTTGCGAAAGCGGGTGGCTTCGTATTGGCAAAAACAAAAAGACTTAGAACCTCATAAATATATAATGCTTCAGCAGATAGAAGACATTCAAACCATTATTACAGATACCGAAACAGAAGCACTTGTTTTGGAATCTATTCTTATAAAAAAACATCAGCCTGCACACAATATTCTTTTAAAAGATAATAAAAGCCATTCATATATTAAGATAACAACAAAAAAAGAATGGCCAACCATATCTATTGTCCGCCGGCCAGCAATCACACCAGGGGCTCGATATTTCGGGCCATATCTTGCTGCTTATAAAGTAGAAATTGCCTTACGATCACTCAAGAATATATTCCCATTCAGAACCAAAGAAAAGGGATCCGCTCGTGCATGCCTTCAATATCATATGAAACGATGCACCGAACCTTGCTTGCACACTCAAAAAGCAGAAGCAAATAATCAACTAAAAGTAGAATATGGCGAAATAGTCGAAAACATTATAAAACTGTTAGAAGGAAAAACCGATGAAGTAGTAAACTACATTCAGGCGAACATGCAAAATGCAAGCCAAGAAAAAAATTTCGAAGGCGCTGCAAAATGGCGAGACAGGCTACGTGCAATCAACCATTTTAAATACGATGGCCATAAAATTTCTCAAACAAAAAAAACGAATCAAGATGTTATAAGCTTTATTCGAGATGCGAAAAACAAAAATGTTGTTGTAAATGTATTTAAAATTAGGCGGGGGAATGTTATCGAAAAAACAAACTTCACCCTTCAACACATTCACACATCCCCTTTTCCAGAAATAATCACTGCATTCTTACTTCAATACTATCCACACTCTCCAAATCTTCCAAAAGAGATTGTTGTTCCCTACACTCCGACTATCTCGGAATCACAGCTGCAAAAAATTCTTCATACCAAAACAAAAATTTCTATTCCAACACGAGGAAAAATGAGACAGCTTCTAAAGCTTGGCGAAAAAAACGCCCAAGAATATCTTACCCAACAACTCCCTTCTTGGGAAAAAAATAAACCAAGCCAGGGGAGTCATAGTGCTGCATTACAAGAACTTCAAAAAGATCTTCAGCTACCTGCATTCCCAAAAAGAATAGAATGTTATGATATTTCTAATATCCAAGGTACCAGCCCTGTTGGGTCTATGGTGGTTTTTGTTGATGGAAAACCCGCTAAGGACCAATACAGAAAATTCAAGATAAAAACGATAAAAGGTCCAAATGATGTCGCCATGATGAAAGAAGTACTCTTACGACGATTCCAACATCTTAAAACTCAAAAAAAACAATCTTGGCCCACTCCAAATTTAGTTGTAGTCGATGGGGGAAAGGGGCAACTATCCGCTGCAGTATCTATCTGGAATATGCTAGAATTAAATATACCACTTATAGCGCTGGCAAAAAAAGAAGAAGATATTTATATTCCTCGCTGGAGCAATTCCAGCCCTCTCCCCTCCTATACATTAAAAAAGTTATCCACAAGCACCACAAAACTGCGAATATTGCAATATCTTCGCGACGAAGCCCATAGATTTGCGATTGGATATTTTAGAACTCGTCACAAAGCATCTCACTCCTCTTCCCTGCTCGATTCTGTCCCAGGCATTGGGCCAAAAAGAAAAAAAGACTTACTTAAAAAATTTGGCAGTATCTCTGAAATAAAAAAAGCTAAAAATTCTGAGCTGTTCCCTCTTCTTGGGAAAAAAATGACAGCAATCCTCCGTGAATATATTTAGAATATTCTCGTAGAGACGGGGTTAACCCCGTCTCTACAAAAACTACTATGGCCACAGATTTAGAACGACGAGCTGAGCAAAAAAATGCCCGTCGCGACAAAAAAAAGAAAAAAAAGATGTCCATCTCTGGATCATCAGTCAAAAATCTTGCAAAACTCCGTGGAAAAAAATAACAAACCCTATTTTACGGAAGCCTCCCAGTCATTCACAATTTTTAGTGAATCATTTTCTAATTCACCAAAGTGAATTAATTTCAAAGGTTGAGCAAATGTTTCATTTAAATCCAGTATTTGATAATGCCCACCATAATATTCATCTTTCAATTTTTCTTTTGGGCAAGCAAACACAATTTCAGGAACAGAGCTCCACATTGCAGCTGCCAAACACATAGAACAAGGCTCCATAGAGGAAAAAAGAATCGATCCTGAAAGGTCTGATGAAGTTAGTTCTTTACAAGCACTTCTAATAGCTGCCACTTCTGCGTGATTTGTTGGGTCATGGAGCTTATTTCCAAGGCTCACTCCTTCCCCAATTATTTTACCGGCTCTTACAATAATAGCCCCAGCAGGAAACCCGCCAAGATCAACTGACTCTTTTGCTTTTTCTATTGCCTTTGTAAGAAAAAACTCTTCTTTCATACTATGAAGTTTACTAAACCTGGATCCCGGGTCAAGCCTCCCCACATGGTCGGGACCGAGCGGGATGACAAAACGAAGACACTGTTCACAAAAAGTGTTCAACTGATATTCTACACTACAATTCGCTCAACCATTTCATCTGGAATGTCTGTAAGAAATTGAGAAGGAATATTCACCATGGTTTTTCCAAATATGGTTCTCTCTCGAGTATGAAGCATATATAAATCTTGCTTTGCACGTGTTACACCAACATAACAAAGTCTGCGTTCTTCTTCTATTTCTTCTGCAGACATCATACTATTTGAATGCGGCAATAACCCCTCTTCGCAACCAATCATATACACAGATGGGTACTCTAACCCCTTTGCGCTATGAAGCGTCATAAGAGTCAACTGAGAGCTGTCTTCTCTTGTTTTATCTAAATCAGACAAAAGAGCCACTTGTTCAAGAAACATTGTCAATCCTTCTTTACCTTTCGTGTCTTTAAATTTACCCGCAACAGTTTTTAGCTCTGCAATATTTTCTAGACGAGCTTGCCCCTCTTCTGTCCCGTCTTTTAATCGCTCAAAATAACCAGATCTTCTGCCTGCAATATCAATAAAAACGTCTAATGTTGAGTCTTCTAATTGTGCCATTAAATCTTCTATCATCTCACCAAATTGAACCAGCTTCCCTACCCTTGCACCAGAAAAATCAGCCAACTGTTCGGCATTTTTCATTACATCAATCACCGGAACATTACTCCTACGTGATTCTTGGCGTACAAGTGTAATGGTCTTTGCTCCAATGCCTTCCCCCATAACATCTATCACCCGGTCAAAACTTACTAAGTCGTCTGTATTCAACAAAAATCGTAACAAAGCAAGCATATCCTTTATTTCTTTTCTATCGTAAAACTTCATCCCACCAACAATACGATACGGGACGCCGTAGGTTAACAACACTTCTTCTATTGCACGCGATTGGGCGTTGGTTCTATACAAAATAACATGTTTCGATAAATCTACTCCCTCCATATTTATCTCGAACTTAGGAAGCGCCCAGCCATTATTTGTTTCTTTCTTATTTTTTTGCTGAGCAAGTATTTTGTCCAGCAGCGAAACACCATCAACTTGGCTTCCGTCGTCGTATTCATATACAACATCATCGAACGCACTTTCTTTTTTTACCTTATTTCCAATATGCTGCAATATATACTCACCCTCTATCCGTTCATCTGGGCATTCAACAATATTTGGGAGTATAGAGGACTTATCTTCGGTCCACAAGGTTTTGTCTTTTTGATTTGAATTTTGTTTAATAATGTAGTTCCCAAGATCTAAAATAGGTTGGGTAGAACGATAATTCTGTTCTAAATAAAATACCTTTGCTTGTTTATAATCTTTTTCGAAATTCAAGATATTTTTAAAATCTGCTCCTCTCCAGCCATAAATAGCTTGCCAGTCATCGCCAACAACAAAAATATTTTTATACTTTTTTGCCAACAACGAAATCCATAAATACTGAGCATGATTGGTGTCTTGATACTCGTCTACCATTATATATTGAAATCTATCTTGATATTTTTCTAATACATCTGGGAATTTCTTGAAAATACCCACCGTATGCATAATCAAATCATCAAAGTCCATTGCATGCGAGCGCTTTAATATTTTTTGATATTCCTGATAAATTTTCGCAGCAATTTCTTCTACAAACCCGTCGGCCTCGGCCATAAATTTTGCTGGTGTTAACAATTTATTCTTAGCAGCAGAAATAGCCCATAAAATTTGCTGCGGGTTAAAATCTTTATGCGAGATATTTAATTCATCCATCGCCTGTTTTATGGTAGATTTTTGATCGTTTGTATCATAAATAACAAATTCATTTTTATAGCCAATTAAGCCAGCTTCTTTTCTTAAAATCCGAACGCTTAATGAATGAAACGTCCCCATCACCGGGAAAAGTGTTTGGTCTAATTGGTTTCCAAATTTAGGAATTTTAGAACCAGGGATTCCTAATAATTCCGCAACTCGTTTTTTCATTTCTTCGGCAGCTTTGTTCGTAAATGTTACTGCCAAAATCTGCTCCGGCTTTACTCTCTCTTCTTTTATAAGATATGCAATTCTATGCACTAATGCCTTTGTTTTACCGCTTCCAGCGCCAGCAAGCACCAAAACAGGCCCTTTTGTGGCCTGTACTGCTTGGCTTTGTTGTTCGTTTAAACCTTCTAATATATTCATATAGATTTGTATTATAGAGCCTCTTTAAACATCCGTCTAATATCCAACAAAAAACATTGACGAGTTCACCATTCCTGTGATATAGTCATCTCGTTACAGATTTACTTTTCTCGTATGAACTGGCTACTAATCACACAAATTGTTTTAAGCGTACTGCTTGTTTTATCTATTATTTTCCAAGATCGCGGAGCCGGGCTTGGGGAAGTTTTTGGAGGAGCTGGCGCTGTTCACCGCACAAAACGTGGGCCTGAAAAGGTTCTCTATATTTCAACTATCATTTTTGCTATCGCATTTATTGCGGTAGCACTCGTATCAATTATTATATAAAACCGTGCGAGACTATAACAAAAGCACACCATAACGCCTTTGAAAGGGGTTTTGTGCTTGGATTCAAATCTCTCTGATATTTAAGAAGAAAAAAGCTACTGGGCCAGATCTCGATAAAAAACTTGTATCTGCGTTACGCAAAAAAAAGTTTCCCAGCATCCGCCAATTTAAATATACTGCTCAATTTCTTTCATCTAAAGAAAGAGCTATTTTTCATGGCGCAAGTGTTGTGAGTATTATTTTAATAGTACTTCTTACCAGCAGAATTATCTGGCAAAACACCGACGTTGTTCCAGCAGTCGGTGGGAAATATGCAGAAACAATCGTAGGACAACCTACCTATATTAACCCACTCTATGCTGCTGCTAATGACGCAGACAGAGATATAACGCAACTAGTTTTTTCTGGGCTGTTAAAATACAACGGACAAGAATACGAGCCAGATCTTGCAGAGAAATATACCATCGGAGAAGATCAAAAAACATACACCATCCATTTAAAAGAAAACATCGAATGGCACGATGGCGAAGCCCTTACTATAAACGACGTATTGTTTACGGTAGCGGCAATCCAAAACCCAAACTATAAAAGCCCATTACAGGCAACTCTTGCTGGTGTAAAACTCCAACAGGTAGACGATCGTACTGTTCAGTTTCAATTAGAAGAACCATTCGCGCCATTTCTTACGGCTTTAACTTTTGGCATATTGCCAGAACATATTTGGAAAGATATAGACCCATCGTCGGCATCACTTGCTCAGATTAATCTTTCTAACCCTATTGGGTCTGGGCCGTATCAATTTAAATCGCTCGCAAAAGATTCAAAAGGATCGGTAAAACAATATACCATTGAAAGAAACCAACATTACTATACTACCCCTGCATATCTCGAAGAAATCACCTTTAAATTTTACCCAGATTTCCCGAGCGCAGTCGCAGCACTTGAAAGCAACAAAGTAGACGGCATGAGCTTCTTGCCACAAAACCTTTTAGAAACATTGAATGGTAAAAAAGATATTACATTCCACCAGCTTGCGCTTCCACAAACCACCGCATTATTCTTTAACCAAAATCAAAATAAAGCACTTCAGGACAAACGTGTTCGACAAGCTTTTGCGCACGCAATAGACAAACAACAACTAAGCGATGCCATAAAAACTCCAATCAAAGTCATTGAAGCACCTATCCTAGAAGGATATATTGGGTATCATGAAGAAGTAAAAACCTACGAATCGAACATCGATACAGCAAATGCATTACTCGAGCAAGCTGGCTGGAAACAAACAAGCGAAGAGGAATTTAAAAACCTATTACGACAAGAACAAGAATCAGAACTTCAGGCACTTGAAGACAGCTTAGAAGGTGGAACAGACAACATATCGATTGATTCAGAAATAGAAATCCCAGAAGATTCGTTACTCTCTTTTTACAGAAAAAAAGGCGATGACATTCTTGCAATCACTATTACGACGGTGAATCAACCAGAAATGATTGCTGTATCCGACCATATTAAAAACTCGTTACGAGCAATTGGAGTTTTGGCACGAATAGAGGTGGTACCAAGCTCTGAAATAGCCTCCGAAGTTATTACACCGCGAGCCTATGAAATTTTACTCTACGGCGAAATTCTCGGAGCAGATCCCGACCCGTACCCATTCTGGCATTCATCGCAAACTCAAGGAACAGGATTAAACCTTTCACTCTTTTCTAATACCAAAGCAGATACCTTAATAGAAGATGCTCGAGAGTCAATCGACCCAGAAGTTCGGGCAACAAAATATCGCCAATTCCAAGATATCCTTGCTGCGGAAATTCCAGCAATATTCCTTTATAGCCCCACCTACACCTACCCGCTTCCATCTGCTATCCAAGGATTCAATCTTTCAAGAATTTCAACACCATCGGATCGATTTGCACAAATAGACCAATGGTACGTAAAAACAGCTCGAAGGCTCAAATAACGCATTACTCAGCTGCGAGCTTCGCCTACATTAAAGGCATAAACATTATTCATTATTACATAGGGCGAGTACGTTACTCCCTTATACACTAACACTAACCGCTCGGTTGATTTTGGCAAAACATGCTATTTTCAAGTGAGCAGAAGACAGTCCATTATTATGACAGCACAGACACCACAAAAACAATCACGGCCACGATCTCGGCCAGCAAGCAGATCATCTCAATCAAGAAATACTCGAGGCCGAAGAGAAGCCGGAGGAGGAAGAAACGGTCGAGGAGGTTCTATATCGGCTTCCACACGTAGACCAATAAGAAAATCTTCTGGTCCCCAAAAGCCAAGACCAAGGCCAAGAACAACCACGATTGCAAAATCACAACTCAGAATTATTCCACTTGGAGGTTTAGAAGAAGTTGGAAAAAACATGACCGCATTTGAATTCGGCAACGATATTATAATCGTGGACCTTGGGCTTATGTTCCCTTCGGAAGATATGCCAGGTATCGACTATGTTGTTCCAGACTACCACTACCTCCAAAAAAATAAGCACCGAGTAAAAGCGCTTATTATTACTCATGGTCACCTCGATCATATCGGTGCAATCCCCTATCTTATTAATAGAGTTGGGAATCCACCTATTTATGCAACGCCATTAACGGCAGGAATTATTAGACAAAAACTCGAAGAATTTAAGCTTCAAAAATCTGTCATGCTTAATGAATTTAAGCCAGATGACACGTTTTCATTTGGGGCGTTTAATCTTTCCTTTTTCCGCGTTAATCACAACATTCCAGATGGAGTTGGTATTGCACTCAAAACACCAATAGGAACCGTGGTTCACACCGGTGACTTTAAAATAGACTTCACCCCACGAGACGAACAGCCAGCAGAGCTTCACAAAATTGCCAAACTTGGCGGCGAGGGTGTGCTGTTGCTTATGTCAGACAGCACCAACGCAGAACAACCAGGTTCAACAACATCCGAAAGAGAAATTGGTATAAACCTAGAAAAACTTATAGCAAAAGCAGACGGCCGAGTAATTGTTTCAACTTTTGCAACGTTAGTAAGTCGTATTCAACAGGTATTCGACGCTGCCGAAAAAACAGGCAGAAAAGTCGCTGTATCTGGGTATTCGATGGATAAAGCTTTAGAGATTGCCTATAACCTCGGAGCTATAAAATTTGATAAAAATATATATATCCGGCTTAAAGATATTGGCAAACTTAAAGACGAGGAAGTTATAATTATCTCCACCGGAAGCCAAGGCCAAGAAAACGCAGCACTTGGAAGAATGGCAAAAGGAGATCACCGACAAGTTCGGCTTAAAAAAGGAGACACCATTATTCTTTCCTCCTCCCCTATTCCAGGTAACGAAAGAGCTATTCAAAATTTAATGAACGCACTCTTTAGCCTTGGAACAAAAGTGATATATAATAAAATGTTCGATATTCACGCCTCTGGACACGGGTATCAGAACGACCTTCGGCTTATGCTTGCGCTTGCGAAGCCAAAATTCTTTATGCCTATTCATGGAGAAAGACACATGCTCGAAGCCCATGCCAGGCTTGCAGAAGATATGGGAATTGCTCGAGATAATATCTTTATCTTATCAAACGGCAACATTCTAGAGCTCGCAAAAAAAGGCGGCGGTCCGGTTGTAGCTGGAGCAATATCAAAAACAAAACTCCCAAATAGCCCCGTAATGGTAGATGGGCTTGGTATTGGCGATATTGGCGAAGTGGTGTTAAGAGATCGGCAGGTAATGGCACAAGATGGTATGTTTGTTACAATTATAACAATAGACAGCAATACACAAAAAGTTATTGGAGACCCAGAAATTATCTCCCGTGGGTTTATGTACATGAAAGGAAACGATCAGCTTATTAAAGACACGGTTACAAAAATTAAAGATATTTGTAATAAACACACTGCTAACAAATTAGAAAACTGGTCACCACTCAGAGCCGCTCTTCGGGACGATATCGGATCTTACCTCTTCCAAAAAACAGAACGAAGACCAATGGTACTCCCTGTTATTATCGAAATATAATCCAATTCGAATCATCGAGATAATTTCACAACGCTATGTCATCATCCAACCCGCTTCTCTCAGGAATGCAGCCTACTGGGCCATTGCATATCGGCAACTATTTAGGTGCTCTTAAAAATTGGACTTCATTGCAAGATGAATTCGATTGCTCTTTCTTTATTGCAGATCTTCATGCAATGACCATAGAGTACGACCCAAAAGATATGCCAGTCTATGTAAACGAACTGGCTCTTACCTATCTTGCCGCTGGGCTCGACCCTGAAAAATGTAATATCTTTATACAGTCACACGTTCCGGAACATTCAGAGCTTGCGTGGATTTTTAACACCATCGTTCCTATTGGCGAGCTCGAGCGTATGACGCAGTATAAAGATAAATCCGAACAGCATAAACAAAATATCAATGCTGGGTTATTTACCTATCCAGCACTTATGGCAGCAGATATTCTTATGCACAAACCAGTAGGAGTGCCTGTTGGAGAAGATCAAACACAGCACGTAGAACTAGCGAGAAGTATTGCAAAAAAATTCAACAAAACCTTTGGTAAAACATTCCCAGAGCCAAAAGTAATTCTTACTCCTACTCCCCGCGTAATGAGTCTTGTTGATCCTGAGAAAAAAATGTCTAAAAGCAAAGGCGAAAAACATTATATTGGAATGTTTGAAGACCCTAAATCTATCCGTAAAAAAATAATGAGTGCCGTTACCGACTCTGCCTCTGGTTCTAAAAAAATGCCAGCTGGCGTAGAAAATTTATTTACATTGCTCGAGGCTTGTGGAGCAGAAAAATCTTTGATTGCAACTTTCATGGAACAGTACAACGAAAAATCTTTGCAGTATAAAGACTTAAAAGAAGCCACTGCAGATACGGTTATTGCTATGCTAAAACCAATCCAAGAAAAACGAAAACAATTAGAATCAGATCCTGGGTATGTTGCAGATGCATTATTGAAAGGAACCACAGCAGCTCAAGCGGTCGCAAAAGAGACAATGAAAGAAGTTAAGGAAAAATGCGGACTGCTCTAGCACTCATTACTTTAAATAGAATAAAAATTGGTTCAGTCCCTTCCCTTCTTTGAGGGGAAGGTTAGAGCCTGTCCTGAGCGTAGCCGAAGGAATGGGGTTTCTTTATGGTTATCTTTAACAAAAAAGACCAAACAGCAAGACGTCAACAATTAAGAACAAATAGTACAAAATCCGAAAAGCTTCTTTGGTCAAAAATCAGATCTAAAAAACTTGGCTACAAATTTAGAAGACAGTACGGAATCGGCAATTATATTGTCGACTTCTTTTGTCCAAAACTCAAACTTGCTGTAGAAATAGACGGCATTACACACGAAGATCCTGCTCAACACCAAAGAGACGAAAACAAAGACAATTATTTAAAAAGCTGTAATATTCATGTTATTCGCTTCTCGAGTAGTGATATTTTTAATAATCTTGACGCAATAATTGAGTCCCTTTATTTAGAATGCACAAAAATTGAAACCTCCCCTTAGTCCCCTCCTTATAAAAGGAGGGGAAATAGCTCAAAAACAAACGATCTCCTTAGTAAATAAAAGAGCCCGGTTTGCACTACGCAACAAACCGGACAACAGACAGATGAGCACAACGCGCTGGTTAAATGCATCTGTCCTCAGCGGATCAGGATGTATTGGGAACTGCCGCGAACCGGCAACGCTCTGACAATCGAGTATCGGAAGGAACGAGTCCCAGGCAGCCGGTATCAAGCCATGGGCATTGGAGACCTATCGTATTGTCCCAAGTCGAACCCAATGCGACGATTGGAACCCCCTCCCTTAGCCTCGGCCATTCCACTCCAAGAGCAACAAGCTCCCAGAGCACTGCCGGACGCAGACCTTGACGACCAAGCAGATTTTCCACTTCGACCTTTGTCATCACACGGTCAAAGTGAAAAATCGAGACCGAGATCGTATCGTCTCCTTCCCCAGGAAGAGGCGCGATTTGTCCGAGAACATCATCAGCCGTATCCAACCAATCCCGATTCCCAGGCTCGAGAACCTCTGGTAAGTGTTCCTGCCAGAGAGTGCGCACCTCATGAGTGACGAGTGGCGGCAACCCGAGCAGGAGGCGGAATTCATCTCGAGCAATCGCCGATTGGTCTGCAGACAGTAAATCAACCAACAGAGACGACCCCAGAAGATCCTGAATCTGCTTTCGAGTGAGGTTTTGATCCTGGATCAGCGTTAGTAGCCGATTCGCTTGACCAAAGGTTGGCTTACTCATGAGCCAATCCCCCTTTTTTCACTGCTCGATTCTCGCTCGAGCTGGCGTTCTTGCCTCATACATGAGGCGAGTATTCTAGAAATTTTTTGTAAAACATCCACAATACTCACCTCAATACACAATAAACCTACCAAAAAAGTACTAGATATTACTAAAAAAGTCAACCATCTTGCATAAAAATAAACGGCTCATTGAATGAGCCGTTTATTTTAGCTATATTAAGCGTTTTTATTCATTTTCGCCACCAATAATAGCTAATAACTCTTCTACTTTTTGCTTCTTAAGTTCTTCTGTTTTAGCTTCGACCACTAATCGGATAAGCGGTTCGGTGTTAGATTTTCGTAAATTAAACCAATAATCTTCGTATTCTACGGTTAAACCATCCAACTCGTCGTGCTTGCCATCAGCATACTTTTCTTTAATCTCTTCTATTACCGCATCCCTATCTTCTACTCGACGGTTAATCTCTACTTGATACGCATAGGTATCAAACTTCTTTGCCATTGCTGAAAGCTTTTCGCCTGATTCACTTAACACTTCCATTAGAATCAAAAATGCTAATAACCCTGAATCTGCAAAATAATTATCTTTAAAATAATAATGAGCAGAAACCTCGCCGCCAAAAATGGCTTTATTGTTTTTCATTGCATCTTTAATATATGCTGTTCCGGTTCGAGAACGAACAGCCTTTCCGCCAGATGCATCCACAACCTCCGGCACAGTATGCGAACACGTTAAATTATATACTATAGACGCACCAGGATTCTTTACCAACAATGCCTTTGCTACC
>JABIPD010000033.1 GCA_018698735.1 Candidatus Jacksonbacteria bacterium
CGAGAACTTTCGCAGAGTTGTTAGATTTATCGAGAGCGTAGAAGCTCTTCCTGGAACAACCGAAACGTCCTCTATTGTAGACGTCATCCGAGATCAAAACGAGGGCGGTATTCCCGAGGACGCTGGCGCTCTTCGCGCTAGTATTTTAGCAATAGAACAATCCGTTGGGTATCAAGAATACGAGGGAGTGGTTAACCCGATCCTTGTCGACAACCTTCGGATCCTCAATAAGCCTGACTCGCTTTCCACTGAGATGATAAAAGTGAGCGTCTTTACGAACCAGGCGTTTGAATCTCGTGCGTTATCTGCGTTTATCGGAGAAATCCATACACTCACAGAAACTCACGGGCTTACCACCTACCCAGGTGGGAAAACGGTCAACTGGGCGTTGCAAGAGCAACAGATAAGAGACGGCAAGATAAAGAATACGATTCTCGATTTTGCCTTAGTTCTTATCTGGGCTGCTGCTATTGCCAGGGTGTTCGACCGGAAACGGAAAGAAACCCCAGCAATCAGGTGGCATATTGTTGGCGCTATACTGGTTATTCCGCTGTTGTTTGCAAGTGCGGTTATCGTAATCGCGCTCGTAACGCTTGGAATAGACTTTAACCAGGCTGTTGCAGTGATAATGGCATTCGCCATAAACGCCAGCGCCGACTTCATGCTCTTCCCAGTCGAGAGCTTTATCGACTCCTACCATGGAACTGGAGACAGAAGAAAAGCAGCACTCAGTGCGCTCGATGAAAGCGGCTCGGTGGTAATGAAGGACGCGGCTATAAACGCCTTGCTCTTTGCACCACTCATGTTCGCTCGCTTCGAGCCCATCCAACAGCTCGGGATGATTATGGTGGTAATGTTGGCTGCAACCGCGTTTGCAGTTCGCATTATTATCCCCTGCTTCCTAGTTTTCTCCGCGAAGAAGACTTAAGGAAACAGGTGAATGGTTATCCGTCGCGGCAGTAGAAGAGTCCAACCCTCTTTACTGCCGCGTTTTTTATTAACAAAAAAAGATCCCGCGGATCAGGATCCCTTTTAAGTGTCATTGCGAGTCATGCGAAGCAATCTAGAGACGAAAAATACAGAGATTGCTTCTCCCTCAGAGAGGGATCCCTCCAAAGGCGGGCAGGCGCAATGACAGATGTTTCTTAATTTTTCTAAACTTCTGCTACAAATTCTATTAACCGATTCGAATACCCCCATTCATTATCGTACCAGGCAATAACTTTTACCATATCGCCGTCTACAACTTTTGTAAGCGATACATCTATAATCGCTGAATGGGCATTCTTAATAAAGTCAGCAGAAACAAGCGGCTCTTCTGTTACATCTAAAATACCATCGTACAACACATTCTTACTGGCTTTAGCAAATACCTCGTTTACTTCTTCTGCCGATGTTTCTTTATCTAATATAAGTGTAATGTCCGAAATAGAAACAACGGGTACTGGCACACGAATTGCCATGCCGTCGAATTTATCTTTTAAATCTGGGATTGTTTCAGTGGTTGCAATAGCAGCTCCGGTGGTTGTTGGAATAATATTGACTGCTGCTGCACGTGCTCTTCGTAAATCTTTATGAGGCCCGTCTTGTAAACTCTGGTCTGCAGTATAGCCATGAATAGTTGTCATCATGGCTTTCTTTACGCCAAAGCTAGAATGCAAAATATTCATGACTGGTGCGATACAGTTTGTTGTACACGAAGCATTTGAATGAATATTGCTTGAGGCATCCTTAGCATCTTCACTATTTACTCCTCGAACAAACGTTCCAACATTGCCGCCTTTGCCAGGAGCAGAAATAATCACGTTCTTTGCACCAGCGTCTATATGAGGTTGAGCTTTCTCTTCGGTTCTAAATACTCCAGTGCTTTCGATTACCACATCTACGTTTAAATCTTTCCACGGTAATTTTCCTGGGTCTTTCTCACTTAAAACCGGAATTTCTTTTCCGTCTATTTTAAAACCTTCGTCTGTTACCTCTACCGACTTGTCGTATTTGCCGTACACAGTATCGTAGGTTAACAAATGCGCCAGAGTTGCGTTATCTGTTAAATCGTTAATTGCAACAATGGTAATATTTTCTTTCTCCATTGCAATCTTAAAAGCATTCCTACCAATTCTTCCGAAGCCATTAATGGCGACGTTTACATTTTTTTCTGCCATAAAATAATGTATTAATACAAACCTATTCAATTCAACTCTATTTTAGCGATCTTCAGCAAAAATGTCCAAGGTTTCCTTTAAAAAAATAAATAAGCCAACCGGTTGGCTTATTTGTTTTTTATCTCAACTCTACTAAGGCTACTCTGTCATCCCGGGTCGGGGCCCGGGATGACGAAATAAAAATCAGTCCTATCCCAAATTAACTCCAAACCAAATTCAAACAGAAACTACCGTCCCAATCTCCTTCCCTTGCGCTAGCGTCTGTAAATTTTCTGGAGAGAATTTAATAACATGAATCGCAATAGAATGCTCTTTTGCTTTTACAAGAGCCTCCGTATCCATAATCTGCACTCCTCTCTCTAAGGCCTCGTCTAATGTCATAGATTCTATTTTTTGCGCATTCGAAAATTTCTCCGGATCTTTAGTATACACACCATCCACTTTTGTTGCTTTTACAATTACCTCGGCTTTTAAATCTATTGCCCTCTCTACTACTCCAGTGTCGGTTGTAACATTTGGCTTTCCTGTTCCAGCAGCAAACACCACCACCCCGCCTTTCATTACTATTCCCTGCGCACTATGAGGATCAACACCATCTACAATATCTTTTATAGGCCACGCAGACTGAACAACACTTACCACGTCTACAGCATTTAACCTCTCGTTTAAAATAAGCGCATTAATAATAGTACCGGTTATTCCCATGTAGTCGGCTATCATTGGGTCAACAGTTGTGCCCTCTACAAACCGTTTCCGAAATATATTTCCGCCACCAACAACAACTCCTACCTGAATCCCCTCTTTTAAAAGCACTTTTATTCCTGCTACTAATTCTTCTACCTTGGGAACAGAAATACACGACTCTGAATCCCCAAAAAACTCCCCGGAAACTTTTAACAATATTCGTTTATAAGAATCTTTCATATTACAAATAGTATAGCATATCAAAAATATCCGTTTTTTCTGTCATTTCGCGATGTCCCGACCATGTGGGGGACGGAGCTGCACTGAAGCTGCGACGAGAAATCCGTAGTCGAACATAAACTATTCCGGTCATTAACAGGTTTCTCGTCGCAAAGCCTTCTCGAAATGACACTTCTCGGGTATTTGCGTTTCACTTAATTATCCGAAGGATAATTTTTAAAATTGTCATCCTGACTGCAGGGGAAGGATCTTCCCAATAGGCTGCACACCTGTATGGAAGATTCTTCTCCTGAGGCAGGATCAGAATGACATCTATAAAGTCTTTGCAAAGGATCTCTGTCTTCATCGAGATTCTTCATTTCACAGAGGTCATTCAGAATGACGAGAATCTGACAAAAAAACTCCCCTTTCGGGGAGCTTTAAATTTTATTATTCTTTAATCGAGCACATAATAGGGTCGCCTTCTAATGAATAGCGAACAAATCTTCGGATAACAATTTTTTCTCCAAGCTTTTGAGTTGCATTATTTACAACATCTTCAACAGTTGTTTTGTCATCTTTTACAAATACTTGATCAAGCAAACATACCTCGCCAGCAAACTTCTTTACCTTGCCTTCAAGAATTTTTTCTATCATTTCTTCTGGTTTGCCTTCGGTCTTTAACTTTTCTGCTTCGATCTCTTTTTCTTTTTCTATCACATCTGCAGGAATATCTTCTGCTGATATATATTCAGGGCTCATGGCTGCGATATGCATTGCAATATCGTGTGCCAATGCTTTAAATTCTTCGTTTCTGGCAACAAAATCTGTTTCGCAATTAAGCTCAAGTAAAACTCCAACCCTACTATTGCCATGAATGTAGCTTTCTATCATTCCTTCGTGGGCTGTTCGTTCTGATTGTTTTTTTGCAGCAACTTGCTGGCCTTTCTTTCGAAGCCATTCAATTGCTTTTTCTAAATCTCCACCAGATTCTTCGAGTGCTTTTTTTGCATCCATCATTCCAGCACCCGTTTTATCTCGTAAATCTTTAACGTCGGTTGCTTTTATCATATTACGTTTTAATAATTATTTAGTTTCTTTGGTTTCAGTTTTTTTAGGCTCCGCTGCCTTTGGTGTCGCAGGTTTTGCTGCTGGTTTCTTTTGCGAAGATTCTGCTTTTTCTTCCTTTGGAGCTGCTGCTTTGGCAGCTGCGATTGCCTGAGAGATACTTCCTATAATAAGGTCTAAAGATTTAACAGCATCGTCGTTAGCAGGAATAGGATAATCTGCTTTGTCTGGATTTGTATTGGTATCTACTAACGCTATTACAGGAATATTCATTCTACCCGCTTCTTTTAAGGCTGTTTTTTCTTCTTTAATATCAATAATAAACAATGCCTCTGGAGGTTTCGTCATAGACTCGATACCACCAACTTCATCGGTAAGCTTGGCAATTTCTCTTTCTATTGTAAGCTGTTCTCTTTTTGTATATTTCTTAAGTTCGCCTTTTTCTCTCTGGTCTTTAAGTTTTCGTAAGCTTTTAATTTTTAGTGATACTGTCGGCCAGTTTGTAAGCAACCCACCAATCCATTTTCCGGTGATAACTGGCGCTCCGCATTCTTTTGCTTTTGCTTCTACAATAGCTTTTGCTTGTCTTTTTGTTCCTAAAAACAAAACAACACCACCTTTTGCTGCAACACCAGCAGCAAATTCAGCTGCAGCATTAAGCATTTCGCGGGTTTTTTCTAAATGAATAATATGCGTCCCCGCTCGTGTGGTATAAATATACGGCTCCATTCGTGGATGCCACCGTGATTCGTTGTGTCCAAAATGAACACCTGCTTTTAAGAGTTCCTCTACTGAGGGAATTTTTACTGACATATAGGTTACGACGTCTACGCCCATAGGCCATTCACTAAGCTATAACAAGCGAAATGAGGGCCACCTAATAAGAAAGGCGTATGTGTGATAAATATAACGATTAAGCACGTGTATATAACACCAAAATGTTAAATGAGTCAACCATCTTTCTAAATAATCGCTAAAAAAGAGGCACCTCAACTCCCTCTCTTTGCATAAGGGAGGGCTGGGGAGGGTTTATTGCATTCTGAAATAACTCCCCCTACCCCCTCTTATGCAAAGAGGGGGAAACCCCGCACACTTGCCAAAAAAAGGTTCCTCTGGTATTATCTGATGGCTGATAATTTAAGATATATATGAAAAAAGGAATCCACCCAAAATATAATGCCGAAGCAAAGGTTGTATGCTCATGTGGCGCAAAACTTACACTTGGCGCTACTGTCGATAACATTCAAGTAGAGCAATGTTCTGCCTGCCATCCTTTTTATACTGGCGGAGGACAAAAGTTAATAGACACAGCAGGTCGTGTTGACCGATTTAAAAAACGTGTTGCAGCAAAGAAAAAAACCACCGATAAAAAAGCCAAAAGATCTACCGAAGAGCGGAAAGTAGCTGCAAAAGCATCGCGAAACATAAAAGCCCAAGGAGAGGCTATTAAAAAGAAGCTCGCAGAGACAAAAAAATAACTATTTCAAAAAAATAAGAGAGCCATGGCATTTTTTGCCTGGCTCTTTTATTATGTATATATGACATATAATACCGACCAACTTTTAGAAACAAAAAAAGAGCTCCAAGAAAAGCTCTCTGCTTCTGATATTGCAAACGACCCAAACAAGCTTAAAAAGCTGTCGCAAGAATATAGCGAGGTAGATGGTATTCTTACCCAAATAGAAGAATTTGAGTCGTTAAAGAAAACAAAAAAAGAGTTAGAAGAAGAAAGTAAATCAGACGATGCTGATATTGTAGAAATGGCCAAGGAGGAATTAGCAGAAACAGAAAAAAACATAATCGCTGTTCAGCGAGATATAGAAGAATATTTCCATCCAGCTGATCCGTTAGATAAAAAGAATACTATTGTAGAAATTAGGGCCGGGGCCGGTGGCGATGAATCAGCTTTATTTGCGTCTGAACTTTTTAGAATGTATACCCATTACGCAGAAAACAACGGCTGGAAAACCCAAGTGCTCTCTTCCAGCAGAATAGGGATTGGCGGGTTAAAAGAAATTATTTTCGAGGTTGTCGGTAAAAGCGTTTATTCTCGATTAAAATATGAAAGCGGCGTTCATCGGGTACAGCGAGTGCCTGAAACAGAAAAAAGCGGTCGGGTTCATACCTCCACTACCACCGTTGCAATTATGCCCGAGGCAGAAGAAATAGATATAGAATTAAAACCAGAAGAGTTAAATATAGAGCGAACAACCTCTACTGGCAGTGGCGGCCAATCAGTAAATACTACCTATTCCGCAGTTCGTATTACCCATCTGCCTACTGGAGTTATGGTGTATTGTCAGGATGAAAGATCTCAGCAGCAAAACAAAGAACGCGCTTTACAAATTTTACGCTCAAGGCTTTTTCAATTAGAGCAAGAAAGAAAAATAAAAGAAGATTCCGAAATGCGTAAATCTCAGATTGGAACAGGAGACAGATCAGAAAAAATCCGCACCTATAACTTTCCGCAAGACAGAATAACCGACCATAGAATTTCTAAAAACTTCAACCAAATAAGTAGCTTTCTAGATGGCAACATAGACCCTATTATAGAAGCCCTTAAAGCAGCTGAGAGAGAACAAAATTCTGACGTAAAATAAAAGATCCTCCCGCCCAGCCGATGCCAAGCGAGAGAATATGCCGAAAGTTGGAGAGCCACTAATACCTCTTATGTTGTCCGAGGGAGCCGGCCTCTGGGTTCTTCAAGTCTACTACGTGTCCAGCCTTCAGGATCAGACGAACCAGGATACGCCCATGTGAGCCCAGCTGGAAACCCTGCTTTTAGTAATTCTAAAGCAAGGTCACACGCTTCTGGAGAGGGAAAGATCATTACTTCCTCTCCTGGGCGAACACGAAGCTCTTTTCCGCGTCTCAGAAACTTGATCTCGACCTCGCCGGATGGCCTGTCACGACGCAAAATCGAGTCACGAGGCCAAAAAGTCGTCCACTCCGTGTATTCGCCGTCTGCATCTTGCATGTACATACGAATGCCTTTCCTGCGTGTCAGTCTACGAGCCCGTATGAAACAATTAACACATATTTCAAAAGAAGTCAATGGCACTACAAATTTAGATAAAGAAGTATTGCTTGCTTGGGTTTTGCAAAAAAACAAAGAATGGGTGTTAACTCATCCAGACTATAAACTTTCAAATTTTGAATACAGAGCTTTTAACAAAGCTATAGAGAGAAGAAAAAAACACGAGCCAATCGCCTATATTACTGGCACCAAAGAATTTTATGGCCAGCCTTTTTTTGTTACCAAAGCCACACTTATCCCCCGCCCAGAGACAGAAGAATTAGTAGATGAGGCAATTACGCATATTGTAGAGACGACCCCCAGGGGCGTCTCCGAAAGACGCGGCAGGGCCACGTCTCTACAGGTTATAGATATTGGCACTGGTAGTGGAAATATTATTTTAAGTGTTGCGATGAATATCCCCCCTCACTCCCCCCTTACTTTAAGGGGGGAGGTAGCTGCATCACCCCCTCTTTGCATAAGAGGGGGTGGGGGGAGTTTACTGCCTACTTACACTGCTGTAGATATTTCAAAAAAAGCGCTCAAAATTGCCAAAAAAAATCACAAAAAACTTTGCCCTCAGATTCCAATAACATTTATTAAATCTGACCTTCTCAAAAACATTCCATCTAAAACATGGGATCAAGAGCACATTCTTATTCTAGCCAATCTCCCCTATTTACCACAATCTGATAGTAAAACAATTGCAAAAGACATTACTAAGTTCGAGCCAGCAACTGCTCTTTATTCTGGAGAAGAAGGGCTCGACCATTTAACAGAATTAATACAGCAAATAAAAAATCTTTCCTCTCGTCATTCAGAGCTGCATGCGAAGAATCTCGATCAAAACAGAGATCCTTCACCTTCCGTTCAGGATGACGAAAAAAAACGAACCGTTACGCTTATAGCAGAAATAGATCCTCGACAATCCGCTATTCTTAAAAAACAATTTCCTTTAGCAAAAATAAAAAAAGATCTTTCAAAAAAAGATCGTATATTCACCCTCTCTTTTTAACGGCTTCCGCCAGAGGCGGACACGCACAACACAGCCTCTAAAACCTGTCATTGCGAGGCTGCTTGCCGAAGCAATCTCGTGTTATTTTCTTGTATAGATTGCTTCGCATGGCTCCCCAGTAACCATTCGGTACGGGACACGCGCAATGACAAAGCACTATTCCCAGGTAACACTTCTTCCATTTGGCACCACAGCAATCCACGTATTACCTGGCACCAACACTACAAGCTCATTTTCTACAAAAAACTGAGTTGGTTCATTTGTGGCTGCTCGCTTCCATTCGCCTTCTTTACATATTCCTAAAGAACACACCACCGCATCGCCATCTCCAAGCGTTTCCATTGTTAACCGCAACTCGTCTTCTAACCCAATATCAACAAACTGCACTACAACATTCTTGGCAACCAAATTCGTCCCATCGCTTGTTTGCGCAAGCTTCCCAGAGCGATACCGCTGGTATGCACTATCTTCTAAATTATATTCCCAAGCTACGGTATACGAGGTTCGAGAAAAATCTATTAACACACTTAAAGCATTTTGCTCTTCCTCTACCCCTTCGACAGATTCCTGCCATTCCCATGGCAACAGCTGTTCGTCTCGTGTCAGCTCCCATTCCTTTACTGCAAAAGCTTCATTCATGAGTTCGCTAGAAGTAAACAAGTTATGAGGAGCTTCTCTATTTTTACTTCTCCAAAAATATTTTCCATCAGAGCCTATTTCATTAATATCTTTTATAATAATATCTTTTATTAAACTCAATGCGGTCGGGCTTCCGCCTGCATGAGCGTATACTGCTCCAAATCCTTGCGCCCAATCAACAAAATACGGTCGCGCAGACCGAACCGGCCCAATATATTCAATGTTATCTCGTGGGTCAAACAACGCCATTAACCGCGTTACCCCACCCTCTACCAATGTTTCAAAAACTACTGGCGCTTGGTCTATTCCTATTGGTAATCCACTATCTAAGGCATGGTCTATCATTATTGCATACGGAACAACCGACTCCTCACTCTCTTGCTCTCTTCCATCGAGCCAAGAAAAATACACCTCTTCTGGTTCTTCTACCACAACCACCGGCTCCTCCACAACAACACTTTCTCTGGGCTGCGTTGCAAGCACGCCACCGACAACAATTGCAACCACTACAAGCAACAAGGCCCATGCAGGAATACGGACCTCTTGAAACGGCACAAACAATATTTTTTTATAGTCGAATTTCTTCTTCATAAATAGTAGTATAGCACTCGACCCGTTCAATCAAAAGAGACAGCTGTAAAAGCTGCCTCTTTTAAATATCTTTATTATTCTTTCTTTTCTGCAGCATCACCTGCTCCTTCGGCAGCCTCACCACCTTCTTTCGCCTCAACTGGTGCGCCTTCTTCTCCTTCAGCAGCTTCGCCTTCCTCTCCTTCTTCGCCTTCAACATCTTCGATTCCTGCGATAGCGTCTTCTTCGCTTACTGCTTCTGCAAGTTCAGCGTCGAGCTCTTCTTCAGATTTTGGCTCTTCAACAGAAACCACACTCGCCTCTGGGTCGATCGAAATTTCGAGCCCTTCTGGCAATTGAATATCTTTTATTCTAAGTGAATCTTCAAATGTTTTTAATACGGAAATATCTACTTTAATTTCGTGTACTAAATCTCCTGGTAAACACTGAACAGAAAGTGTATCTATTGTTTTTACCAGCAAACCACCTAAATCGTCTACAGCAAGTGCCTCTCCAACAAATTCTAATGGAATATTTGCGGTAATTTTTTCTTTCATGTCTACCTGATAAAAATCTACATGCATAACATCTTCACGAACTGCATGTCGCTGCACATCTTGAATAAGCACATTCACCGATTCGTTATCCGCAAATGCAAAATCTACCAACGTGCTTTCACCGGCTTTTTTTAATACTTTATTAAATGGAATTTCTTCTACAGCTACTGAGTATGGTTTTACCTTTTTTCCATACACAACCCCTGGAATCATGCCTTCTCGTCTTAATTCAGCTGGAGTCTTCTCTTCCGATCGAGCAACTGCACTGAGTTTTACTGATGCCATACATTTATTATTTAGAATATACCGCAAGACCAAGCCTTGGGCTGCTCATTAAGTTGAGTCAAAAACAAGAATATAATACAAGAAAAAAATACACACGTCAAGCGTGTACACAGAATTCTGGTTTTAGAATTATTCACCATCTAAAAACGCCTTTACCGTCTTTTCGCGGCGTAATCCATGGTGAAAATCTAATATATCGTCCGATGTAACAGCCGATGCATTCTGGAATTTGCGGATATCTTTTTCTGTTAAATCTGTTACTAATCCTACCGAGCTAATCCCCATTAAGCCGGTTACCACCAGCGCTATTATAGCAGACCCACATTGCTCGCATTTTACGTATACTAAATGAGCATCTTCTTTTTGTTCTAAAACAGATGCCTGATGCGGGTGATACTGAGCGTTGCATAACGGACAAAATGCCACCAGCTTAAAATTCTCCAACGGGTTTTGGCTATATCCTTCTTCCATATATACGTACTGTAGCAATTTCAGACTGTTTTGGTCAATAATTACTTTTAACACTTTAAGGAAAAAAAGGTATACTAGAAAGGTATAATTTTCTTATTCTATGAGATACATACCAGGAGAAACCAACAGAGGAAGACCAGAACTTCCAGGCTCGATGCTTGGCAAAGTTGAAAAAGAAAATGCACCTCTTCCAATGGACGCGACTCTCTTTCCTCATGTCTCTCCTTCAGAAGTAATGAAAGATGCTTCAACCAGAGCATCTCGACTAGATTCTAAAAAAGCATGGACAGCGCAAGAAATGAGAGGCGGACATAAAGCCGCAAAAAAAGTTGAATCAAGAGGCCGGCAAGCAGAGGCAATTGTTATGGAAGCTCTTAAACAATGGCTTCCAAATGAATATATAGAACATGCCACCGAGCATGACGACGGTGGCGGGACCGACCTTTATATTGAATGGAAAGACCCTTTATCTGGCGAAGCATGCGTTTTAAGTATAGATGTTACCATTGGCGAAAATATAGAGACTCTAAGGGAGAAAATAGAAAATATCGCAAGATCATTAGAATTTTACGACCTTCGAACAATAAAATATTTTAAATCAGCCGATGGCTCTACAGGTCAAGAAGAATCGGTACCAGGAGTAGCAGTATTTTTACCACGTGAACCCTACAGAGAAATGAAAGGCGGCTTGGAAAATGGATCACCACACACCTTTAAAGACGAATATGTAGAAGCAACTGTTTTTATGCAAATAAGGTCTCAGTTGGCATACGAAATAGGAATGCTTTCAGAAACGTTCGACTTAGACAATGTAGCCATATTAAAAAAATCACCAGATAAAGACGTAAGATTATTCACGAAAGCGCTAGAAATATTTCTTTCTCAAAATGGAGATTACGATAGTGATTCCCAAGAGCTTGCAGATAATATATTAAGAACAGGAGTTACCAAAGAAACACTCAAAAAAATAGATACCCTGCTAATAGAAAATGACCCAGAAATTTCTAAAGAAGATTCTGACTTAATTTCTAACTCCCTTTGGAACGCTATAAAAAACTATTCCGCTACTACCCATAAACTTAATCAAGTAAAAAGCACTCCAGGTTATAGACGAAAAGCAAAAACTGCTCATGTCCCTAGAAATTTACAAGCCCTTATAAAAACACCTTCTCGATTGGCTTCCACTGAATTTGTGAATTAAAAAG
>JABIPD010000089.1 GCA_018698735.1 Candidatus Jacksonbacteria bacterium
AATTTTTTTGTTTTTGACTCGTAATACGTCTGCCAAAAACAGAAACCGCCCACCAGATTGACCGGTTAGGGGCTTCTGCGTGAGCGGTTAGGCGACCTGGAACAGCCAGTGTGTGTCGCCTTTCCAGAGCTCGTCTCCGCCACGGTTCTGGAAAGCGACGAGTTGAATGGTTTCATTGACTATGCGTACAGTAGACACGGCTACATCGTGATCCGCTGTAAAGAGTGGGGCTGAGGAATAAACTTCAGAGAATGGGCAGAGTTCAATCCCCTGAAGACACCACTGAACCAAGGCCTCAGTAGTACATGCCTTAAGGCCAAGCGCTGCTGCTGCCCTGTAGATATGGGTGATGCTGGTGCCCCAGGGTAGGTAGTCGAGCTCCGAGTTGAAGTTAGGATCTGCGGCCTCATCATTAGTAGGTGGGAACCACAGGCCTAGGTCTTCATTCGAGATCACCACGAACCGCTCTGTCCTCGGCGTGGGCCTCACGCAGAATTCATGTCGGAGCAGAAGTTCCTTGGTCAGCTCGTCGAGGACGAAGCCCCTTTCGGTTAACACGTCGATCAAGTCAAAGCCTGACCTAGTGTCTACCGGTGAGAATTTCCCCACTCGCTCAACTCGCCTTGGGCCGAGCTCAATTTGGAAGGGGGTATGGTGCCGAAGCAAGTTCTGACGATCATCATTTACAGAAGGCAAACCCATCGGAGTGTCCTTATCTGTTTGTGTTATGCTAAGTAGACTAGCTACCTTGCTAGTCATAGCCAGAAAATCTTGTAATTACAAGAGCTTCTGGCTATGGCTAGTTTATATGTCTCTATTTAAAGGAATCTACTTAAAGGAATCTACAACACGATAACATTATTACCACTATATGTCAATGGTTTAATAAAACAGAAACCGCCCACCAGATAGACCGGTTAGGGGCTTCTGTGTGGGCGGCTAGTTGACCGGTTGGGCGTGACTTAGCACATTGTCCATATGCTCCAGGTCGACGTACCACATTTTAACTGTGTGTACGTCATACCTCTCCCGCCAGTCTTTTGCGAAGATGAACACGTCCCAGTGTGCTTCTTCGAATTCGTCTGTCGCCAGACCAAGGAGGAGCGATGCACTAAGAACATCGAATGCAACATGCCTACGAAGGAATTGGCACATACGCATTTGAGTGCTAGTTCCGACATCATCCACAGACCATTGTGAGCGATGAGCCCGCCTGTCCACCTCGGCTAGGAATTGGGCCTCAGCCGCTCTTCCACATATCAACACAAGGCCCAGGTGCCCTGCATTTCCAAACACCTCGATACCGTGAATTGCAGGATGTGGGAGCAAGATCTTACCTAGCCTGCGAGGGTCGGTTAGATCTGTCCCGTTCACGCCACCTCTTGCTGTATGATCCCACGATAACATGGGTATCTCCTTAAGTGGTTACAGTTAAGAGCAGCTAATCATATTAGCGTAAATATGTCAACTTAAAGAACCGCGATAAACGCGGTCTTTATAGTGAGCAGAGTATATAAAATTCTTACTGCTTCAGTATCTTTTTTCTTAACCGAATAGATTCTGGGGTAATTTCGAGTAATTCATCGTCACCCATAATTTCTAATCCCCTTTCCAGTGTAAGGTCTAACGGTGGAGTTAAAGTTAAGGCTTCGTCTGTACCAGAAGCACGCATATTGGTGAGCTGTTTTCCTTTGGTTGGGTTTACCCCCATATCATCACCTTTGCTTACGTTTCCAACAACCATACCTTCGTATACCTCTACATTCGGTGAAATATAAAGTACCCCTCTATTTTGTAAATTAAAGAGTGCAAAACCTAAAGCTTTTCCAGTTATCATAGAAACCATAGAACCGACTTCTCTTCGCTTAATATCGCCCACATGTGCTCTAAACCCAATAACACGAGAAGCCATAATTCCCTCGCCTCTGGTATCTATCATAAACTCGGAACGAAGACCAAGCAGCCCTCTTGTTGGGATTTCGAACAGTAATCGAGTTTGGGAATCTTTTGTTTTCATCTCCATCATTGTCCCTTTTCGCTTGGCGATTTTTTCTATCACCGTACCAGACATCGACTCTGGAACATCTATAATAAGCTCCTCGAACGGCTCGAGTGTTTCGCCATTTTCTTCTTTAAAAATAACCTGCGGTTGAGAGACCTGAACTTCGAAGCCTTCTCTGCGCATGTTTTCTAGGAGGATAGCAATATGCATTTCTCCTCTCCCATGAACCGTATACTGATCTTTCTGAGAAAAATCTATTTTAATTCCTACATTTACTTCCAATTCTTTCTCAAGGCGTTCTTTAAGTTGCAAATTGGTTACATACTTTCCTTCTTTTCCAGAAAACGGTGAACTATTTACCATAAGCCCGAGCGAAAGCGTTGGTTCGTCTACCGCAATATGCGGCAACAATTCTGTTGATTCTTCGGTTGCCATAGTGTCCCCAATAAATACATCAGCAAAACCAGCCACAACTACAATATCGCCTGCTTCTGCAGTTTTAACTTCCTTTCTGGTAAAGCCCTCAAAGGTGAAAAGTTTTGTTACTGTTCCTTTTCGGACCTCTCCGTCTATACGCTTAAGAAAAAGTTGGTCTTTTTCTTTTACGGTCCCTTCGTAAATTCTCGCGATTGCTAAACGCCCAAGATAGTTATCGTAATCTAAATTAAATGATTGCATTCTTAATGGAGCATCTATGTTAGTTGGCGCAGGAGCTACATTTTTTAAAATTGAATCAAGTAGCGGAGTCATGTCCGAGGAACTATCTTCTAAATCTTTTTTTGCGATACCGTCTTTTGCAATAGAGTACACAACCTCAAAATCGAGTTGTTCATCGTTAGCGCCTAAGTCCATGAATAACTCTAAAATTTCGTCTACTGCTTCTTTCGGCCGGGCAGCTGGTTTGTCTATTTTATTTAAAACAACTAATGGTTTTAGTCCTATTTCTAAAGATTTCTTTAAAACAAATTTTGTCTGTGGCATTGGGCCTTCTTGGGCATCTACAACTAGAATAACCGAGTCGATAGATCGCAACACACGCTCTACCTCAGATCCAAAATCTGCGTGACCTGGAGTATCCACAATATTAATTTTGGTGTCTTTATAAAACATCGATGCATTTTTTGCGTATATGGTAATACCACGCTCTTTTTCTAGAGCGTTGCTGTCCATGCTTACGGACTCGTTTGCTGTAGCACCAGTTTGACGCATTAAAGCATCGGTAATAGCTGTTTTACCGTGGTCAACGTGCGCAATAATAGCTACATTTCTGGTTTCCATGAAGGTTTTAGATCAATAAAAAATGTCATGCCGCTTGGACATGGCCAACAAACTATAACAACTGACCGTTTTGCTGTCTAGAATATGCCTGTCCAAGTTTTGTAAATTGACGATTATCTCTGGGCTCTGCTTCGAGATGTTCTTCGGCGGCCTCGAGATGCTTGCTGTCTTCCTCTTGGTGGTCTTCCGCTACCACCTCTTCCTCCACCTTTATATGAAGAATGTCTCCGTGGCTGGTATGCCCGAGGTTCTTCGTGTGGTGTTTTCGGTCTTGCTGGCGGCAAATCTGGCATTGGTGCTATTGGAAGCTGCTGTCGAATGAGTCTTTCAATTCTCATGACATCTAATTTTTGGATAGATGTAACAAACGAAATCGCCTTCCCTGATTTACCTGCCCGGCCGGTTCGGCCAATACGGTGAACATAATCTTCTGAATGGTCTGGAAGGTCGAAGTTTATAACTAAAGAGATATCTTTTACATCTATTCCACGAGATGCAATGTCGGTAGCTACCATAATTCTATATCGTCCACGCGTGAATCCTTCTAAAGCTGCTTTTCGCTGCGCCTGAGAGCGGTTGGAATGGATTTCTGTTGCAGTGTGCCCCATTCCTCGAATATTATGTGCAAGTTTTTTTGCACCATGTTTTGTCCGAGAGAAAATAAGAACTTTATCTGTTTTATTTTCGTCTAACAAAGAATCGAGTAATCGCATTTTTGTTTCTCTGGTAACAACAAATATTTCTTGTTCGATATTTTCTGCAGAGGTCCCTTGCGGTGCTATCTCTATTCGTAATGGCATTTTCATAAACTCACCTGCTAACGAGGAAATAGTTTTTGGCATGGTTGCAGAGAACAACATGGTCTGTCGTTGTTTTGGAGCTGCGTTTAATATCTTTTTGATTTCTGGTAAAAACCCTACGTCGAGCATTCTATCTGCCTCGTCGAGAGTAATAATAGTAAGTTTTTTAAGGTTATATACACCCTGGTTCATTAAATCTGCCAATCTTCCAGGTGTAGCAACCACAACATGCGGATTTCTTCGCAAAGCCTTAACCTGCGAATGCTGAGATGTTCCGCCAATAACAACCGCACACTTTAGCCCAAGTGGGGTTCCTATTTTTCGTAATGCCTCTTCTACTTGTAAAGCAAGTTCTCGAGTAGGCACTAATATAAGCCCTTGGCCTTTTGATCGCAAAATTTGCTGGATCATTGGGATGCCGAAAGCAAATGTTTTACCTGTACCAGTTTGGGCGATTCCAACAACATCTTTCCCTTTCAACGCACCAGGAATCACCTGATGTTGAATAGGTGTGGGGATGTTAAACCCTTTGTTTGTAAGGACGGAAAGAAGCTCTCTGTCTATCCCAAGGTCGCTAAAACGACCTGTATTCGTATCATTCTGTGTCATAAATAAAAGTGTGACCCAACTTCTTCGAGGTCACACAATGACACCAAAAGATTCGAGCCTGTGGCCTAATAGCCACGATTATTGATTAAGAACACAGTATACTAGAAAGACAATATAATGTCAAGAATCAGTCATTATTACCGAAAATTAGCATAAAAGCTTTGACTATAGTAATTTTCAGAGCTAAACTACAATATTAGGCTCTTTAGTTTATTAATAGAGAAATCTATGAGGTTAAGAAAAACGTTTTTAGTTGCATTTGCTTTAATGCTTGCAACCATATTCAGCTCATCGACGGCTATGGCAGCTGATTTTAGAGCCCCAGACAAAGAAAGCGGAAATGTTACAGTAAACAAGGATGAGAAGGTAGGAAATCTTTACACTGGTGGTGCTACTATTACTATTAATAGTGATGTAGAAAAAAGCCTTCACGTAGGAGGTGGCTCGGTTTTTATTAACGGTAATGTGGGGCAAAATCTTTATGCTGGAGGTGGAACACTTATCCTGCGCGGCAGTGTTGCAGACTCTGCTCACATAGGTGGTGGAAATATAATAATTGAAGGAAACATAGCTGGTGATTTATTAGCTGGCGGTGGAAATATTACAATCTCCCCTTCTGCATCTATTGGTGGTGACTTAATAGTAGGAGGAGGAAATGTTGTTGTGGAAGGACCAGTACTTGGAAATGTGTCTATTGGAGGTGGTCAGGCAACTATCAATAGCAAAATTGGAGGATCTGTAAGCGGAACATTGGAGGGGTTATCTTTAGGTGCAGAGGCAGAAATAGGTAGAGATCTTAACTATAAATCCTTAAAGGAAGCTCAAGTGGCTGATGGAGCAAAGATTCTAGGAAAAACTACCTTTGAGCAAATCGAGAAAAGAGAAACTTCTGGTGATACGAGTACAGCCTTTATTACAAGCATTGTAACTGTTGCTTTGTTTGTAAAACTGTTGATTGTTATAGCAACCGGACTTGTTCTTGTTTACCTGCTTAAAAAAGTTACCGACCCAGCGCTACGAGAAAGCTTAACAAAATTCTGGCCAAGTCTAGGAATAGGGTTTGCAGCACTTGTTGTTACTCCTATTATAGCTATTATCCTTGCTGTTACTGTTGCTGGAATCGGGCTTGCCGGAATACTTGCTACAGTATATGCACTGTTCTTAATAATCGCTAAATTCTTAGCTCCTATCGTATTTGGTAGCTGGCTCATAAAAATAGTTAAGAAAAAAACAACCTATCAAGTTCGATGGCATGAAGTTGTTATTGGAGCTATAGCATTTACCATTATTGGCATGATTCCATTTATTGGATGGATAGTGGTATTTGTGTTTATGCTCATAAGTTTAGGTGGCCTTACAAGAATTGCCCATCGATCGCTTTTGAGATAATTGCTACTATAAAAAATGCCGCTCGCAGGGGCGGTATTTTTATTTGGAAAGCAGAAACCGCCCGAGAGAGACAAGTTGGCGGTCTCTACGGGCGGTGTTTGTGGGCTTGATCCGAGGGCTACACAGCGTCAGTCGCCCTTGGGCGATACACTTTAGAGCAGTCGTGTGTAAAGCAGCCGACGACCGGCTTTGGCCCCTCGTTAGTCACCCAGAAAGCGGCATATTCGGAGAGCCGTTTGCTTTTGCATCTCGAGCAGCGGTCGTCTGGGTGCCTATCATTCGGACCGCGTTCCTCCAGCGAGCCGTAAGGAACTGAAAGCGTGCGGGGCAAAACAGCAAGTTTTTGTGACATTAGTCACTCCTTGGCGTATCATCTTCTGCGAGATCAAACAGTACCAACTTAATAGTAAAAAGTCAACACAAAAAATACCGCTCATGGGAGCGGCATTTTTTTTGAAAAGATATCTCGGGGACAGGGATTTGAACCCCGATTCCCAGGACTCCCGGCACAAGGCCGGGACAGGCGCCACCTGGTGTCCCCGCCTTCTCGGCGGGTCGCCTTAAAGGCGACTACTATCTCAATCAATCTCGGGGACAGGGATTCGAACCCCGGTTTTCAGGACCAGAACCTGACGTCCTACCAGCTAGACGATCCCCGAGATCGATTGACATAGAATATTCTATACATCTGCAATATCACCTTCAAATGCTTCTGCTGCAATTGCAACAATGTCCTCGTTATTTTTGTCTTTCTTCTCCTCTGAATCCTTCTCTACAGACACTGTTTCTATATGATAAGCAATTCCGAACACTTTTTGCAAGCCTTCCTGAATAGCCGACTTATTTTTAGCATTATTTACAATATCTTGATGAAAAGCATATTTAAAACCAACCGTAATTGTTTCACCCTCCACTTTAAGTGGATCTGCCACTCCCAAAACAAAAGAAAGCGACGGCATATTCTGTTGAATATAGTCTAACAACTCTTCCCAACGCATCTGAATTATAGATAACGCCTTCGAAGCAGGGTCGTCTGGTTTAATTTGTGGAGGAGCTTCTGCTTCTTGCAGTGGTTCGTTGATAGCAGCGGCACCTGGGCCTTGTGGAGGTTGGGTATTTTCTTGCGGCTGCCCATCTGGTGAAGCTTGAGGTGTAGCGGCTTGTTGTTGCTGTTCCGCAACAGGCTGAGGTGCTTGATTCTGCACAGGGGCTGGTTGTTGTTTTCTTAATGAATATGCAATCACAATAAGCTCCAATGGCAGCTGAGGTAATTCTGTCATTTTTCGAATATCTGGAATACGCTTAATAAGCATATCCAAAAGCACATACATGCTTTTTGCTTCCTCTTGTTTATTGTCTGCTATTAAATCCATCATCTGTGTTCGGATCATCATAACAGTATCGTGTGCGAAACGTTCAAGATCTACGCCCTCGTCGAGCAGCTGGGCAATAATTTCTAAGCTTCGTTCTGTTTTGCAGGCCAAAGTAGACGTAATCCATTCTTCTATAAGCTGCTTATCCGATCGTGGCAGCACGAGCTGTGCTTGATCCCAGGTAATAACTTTCTCACCACTTGCAAGTAATTGCCCTAAAATACTCTCTGCGTCCCTTCCGCATCCTTCTGCACGCAAAATAAGGGTATCTAAAACATCTTCAGCTACTTCGGCGCCTTCTTTTTTGGCAAGCTCTACTAATCTCTTTTTTAAATCTTCTGGCGGCAGTTTTTTAAAGTCGAATCTTTGGCATCGAGAAATAATAGTATCTGGAAGTTTATGCACTTCGGTGGTAGCAAGAATAAAAATAGCATGTGCTGGTGGTTCTTCGAGCGTTTTTAGGAGTGCATTAAATGCCTCGTTGGTAAGCATGTGCACCTCGTCGATAATAAATATTTTGTATTCTGCGTTTTGGGGAACAAATTTTACATTCTCTCGTAAATCTCTAATCTCGTTAATGCCACGATGAGAAGCAGCATCTACTTCTATTAAATTTAAAGACCTGCCTTCATTTATAGCAACGCACGACTCACATTCATTATCTGGTTCGAACTGGTCTTCTGTTCTATTTTCGCAATTGAGGGCCTTAGCGAGGATTCTTGCTAGGGTTGTTTTACCAACTCCACGCGGACCACAAAACAAATAAGCGTGAGCTAGCTTTTTGCTCACAATTTCTTGTTGAAGAGTAGATTTTATTGCAGCTTGGCCAACAACCTCTCCAAATGTCCTTGGACGATATTTTCTATATAATGTTTCTGCCATAAGCGTAAGATCACATTGCATTGTAACTTGTTCAACCGTTTGCGTCAAAAGTCTTGTACAAATAATAACTCCCTTCACCACGATCGCCGGTGAAGGGAAGAAAGACGAGCTTGCGAGCCTAGAAAAAGAACAGAGAGACAGTTGAGATTGCAGCGAAAAGTGCGAGGAAGACAACTGTTGTGGCTACAAACGAAGTAAGAAACGAGCCTGGTACTCCAGACATGGAGCTTTTTACTACAAACCTGCGACCCCGTCTTTGAATCCGGAGAGTGATAGAGGTTTTTCTGCGATAGTATTTTACGAACGCCCCAATGACTATCAGCAGACAACACACACCCAGTGGATTGCTACGGAGTAACGACTGATACGCCACGAATCCGTTTGCAATTGCCAAGAGAGCTCCGTAGGAAGCGCTTGCAAACTTCAGGTTTGCTTTTGATACAGCCGCTACAATAGCTCGAAAGGCTCCCGGCCCTTTCAAGGCTCGGACTGTAAACAGAATCACAACAACGCCAACAACAGCCTCAAACACTTTTCAGCCTCCTCACTGAAAAAGTCAGATGAATGAAATGGCCAGAAAAATTGCGCTGTACAACTTTTCTGGCCATTTCATTTTTAGACTGGATCTGATTAGTTACGTTTATATTGTATCAATATCATCGAGTGGTGAAATAAGTCCAAGGTCATCTTGTTCATCTTTTTCTTCGGTTGAAGGAGATTCTGCATCATCTTCAAGTAGCTCCGGAGTATCTTCGGCCTCTATTTCCTTTATAACATTTTCTACTGCCGCCCATTCGCTTTCTTTTCCTGCTGGTACAAGAATAACCACCTCATCTCCAATTTCTGCATGAAAAAACGTTAACGATGCATGTAATACTTTATAATTTTTACCATCTGCCAATATAATAGACTGACCACTAGCCTCGTCTTCCATGAGCACACCCTTAATACGATCTCGTTCTATTGGACCGATTTGCTTATACACAAATCTACCATCGGGCTGGATAATAAGCTTAAGCTTATCGCCTTCTACTAATTTAGATTTCGATGCGTAGTTTGCTGGAACAGAATACTTTTTTCCGTCTGGACCAACCATATTTTGGCCGTCGAAAGCGCCCTCTACGACCTGGCCGTCATCGCTTTCGTAAGAAGCACCAACTACCTCGAGAGGTGAAGATGACTGCT
>JABIPD010000055.1 GCA_018698735.1 Candidatus Jacksonbacteria bacterium
AAGGTTTTGGCGGACAGGGCGGGTTTCAGAATGCAAATATTAATTTTGAAGATTTAGGAGATTTGTTTGGGGAGTTTTTTGGCGGAGGTAGACCAAGAAAAGGCCAAGATTATCAAATGTCGGTTGCCATATCTTTTATGGATGCCGTGAAAGGTATAAGCAAAACAGTAAATGTAGATGGCAGAGATTTAGAAGTAACTCTTCCCCGAGGGATTAACGATGGCGAGTCTATCCGACTTTCGGCCCAAGGTGGAGCAGCCCCAGAGGGTGGGCAAGCTGGCGATTTATATATAAAAGTACGTGTTCAGGCACATAAAGATTTTGAAAGAAGAGGTAACGATATTTTTTCGAATATTCGTGCGCCGTTTTCCTTGTTTATAAAAGGTGGCGCAATAGATGTTCCTACAGTTGATGGTGACGTGGAATTAAAGATTCCTTCAGCTACGGAATCGGGCAAAATTTTTAAACTAAAAAATAAAGGAGTCCCAGATGTACATGGAAGGGGCCGGGGAGATCACTTTGTTGTGGTGCATGTAGAGGTGCCTAAAAAGCTCTCAAAAAAGACAAAAAAAGCGCTCGAGGAGTTAAAAGGTGATGGAGTGTAAATTGAGGTTGACAATTTTTTAGAGCTGTGTTAATGTGCGCGTAGTAAGGAAGTAATGGCGATTAGTGGGCATTTTGCCTTCTTTCAACCATCGCTTAAGAGCTGTATTCTTAGGGGTAACTAAGTTAAGAATGCACATTCCTTACGAGGCCGACGACACCCCAATCGTCAGCTTCTTTTTTTAAAAAAAAATTGGAGTCTTATTTTTAAAATAAGAAAATTTGCTAATAAATAGGCCTAAAATTGGTTTTTTAGGAAAATGCTTGACAATATCGTTATCTTTTTGTATAGTCTTAATGTTATTCATTATTTAAGAGGAGCTTGTCAATCTTCTTCTTATGGCAGAAAAGCAAACAGATACCCTTTTGGACACCGTTTTAGAGACCGAACAAGCCAAACAGCAGGCCGATTTTGTGCCTTCAACTGTTTTAAAAACACTTCTTTCCGAAATTAACGAAAGAGAACAAGAAGTGATTGCTCGTCGGTATGGACTTTCTGGTAAAAAGAAAGAAACACTCGAATCTATTGGTTCGTCTTTTAGTGTAACTCGAGAACGAGTTCGACAGATCGAAAACGCAGCACTCAGACATCTTAGACAGTCCGACTCATTTAAAGGAGTATCACAAAAAATGTCTAAAAATATTGGGCAGATTATTTCTGTGCATGGTGGAATTATGGAAGAGAATCACCTTATTTCGGAGCTTCTTTCTCATCTTTCAGAAACCAGCCCAGAAGATGCACATGTTTTGTTTTTCTTAAAAGCACTCGAAAGCAACGATATTGTAGAAGTAAAAGAAGACGATATTTTTAACTCTAGTTGGAGACTTTCTCACTCAGATACAGAATTCCCTGGCAACCATATTGCTGAATTGGCATCTATTTTTACGAATACAAAATCTCCGTTAACTCACGAAGATATTACAACTCAGTTACAGGAGCAAGCGTTTTACACAGCAAATAAAGATAAATTAAATCAGACGGTTATTCTTGCTCATCTTAACCTTGGAAAACAGTTTAACAAAAATCCATTCGAGCAATGGGGATTAGTAACATGGAAAACAATTACACCAAAACGAATGGGAGATAAAATTTTCTTAGTACTTCAGCAGTACGAAAAACCACTTCATTACAGAGAAATTACCGAAAAGATTAACGATTACAGTTTCGACCACAAGAAAGCTCATGCTCCAACTGTTCATAACGAGCTTATCTTAGACGACAGATATGTGCTTGTTGGTAGAGGAATGTATGCGTTAAAAGAATGGGGATTCGAACCAGGTGTTGTTTCCGATGTTATCGACCGAGTACTTGAAGTAGATGGGTTGCCACTTACACGAGACGAAATTATAGACAGAGTATTAAAAAAGCGGTTTGTAAAACGCGGAACAATCTACTTAGCACTTACCGATAAATCAAGATTTAATAGAACAAAAGACGGCAAGTATTCCAAGAAAGAAAAAGTAGCCCAAACAGCATAATAATCGAAATTATATACAAAAGACCGCAATCGCGGTCTTTTGTAATTGCCGTCATCATGGTATAATACACGGTAATTGATAGGTGGATATGAGAATGATATAAAGATCACTGCCCTTGGCGTGGAATCTTTTTAGTCATATTCTTGCTTAGTATCATTATACATTTGTATTTCTGTGGAAATAGACCTTTCGTTCTGGCTTGAACTTGGAAATTATCATCCATATATTGTTATGTGGAGGCTTCTTCTTATCGGAGGATGGCTTCCTTTTGTGCTTGCTTTAACATGGGGGCTTAAAGAAACCTGGCTCTATTGGCGACAGGTACGATGGGCTGGAACGCTTAAGTATGTGGTGCTTGCAATAGATGTTCCAAGAGATAACGATCAATCACTGGTAGCGATGGAGAGTTTTTTGTCGCTTCTTTCTGGAACCAAAAGAAATATTACCAAATGGGAAGAATGGTGGCATGGAATGTTTCAAATTAAGCACAGTCTTGAAATCGTGAGTATCGATGGCTATATTCAATATATTGCTCGCGTAGAAGAAAGATATCGCCAGAATGTTGAATCTGGGATTTATGCTCATTTTCCAGATGCAGAAATAACAGAAGTAGAAGACTACACAAAAGATTTACCAGCCGAATTTCCAAACGAAGAAGGCTGGAGTATTTGGGGAACAGAATACGAACTGGTAGATAACCCGGATTATTATCCAATAAAAACATGGATAGATTTTGAACACCAATTTGGTGATAGGTATTTTATAGACCCAGTAGCTCAGTTTTTAGAAATGCTTTCGTCACTTCAACGTGGTGAACAATTTTGGCTTCAGTTTGTTATAACCCCTTCACCTCCTGGCTGGCAAAAAAAAGCGATGGGAGAAATTAATAAACTTATCGAACGTGATCTTCCTAAAGATAAAGACAAAACATTGGAAGTAGTAGAAAAAGTATTTGCACCATTGCATGCTGTGTCGAGAGAAATTGTGGGCCAAGAAATTCTTGGGCTAGCAGAAGGCGCACGAGACGAAGAAAACAGATGGCCAACCATGATGCAACACATGACAGAAGGAGAAAAAAACCAAGTTAAGGCAATCGAGATGAAAATTTCGAAGGTAGCTTTTCAGACAAGAATTCGAGCTATCTATTGGGCGAAAGACGAAGTGTTTAATATTCAACGTTTTGTTACTCATTTTCATGGATATTTTAAACAATTCGCTTCAGACATGAATGCACTTAGTAGGAATACGCGAACCAAAACCTCGACAGACTACTTTATGACGCGCTATCGTACTAAAATTCGAAAAAGAAAGATTGTTAAAAATTATAAAATAAGAGAAAATACTGCCGGAGCAAATGGATCGGTGTTTAATATAGAAGAATTGGCAACGCTATGGCATTTTCCAACACAAGATATTCGAGCGCCTTTGGTTGGACAAGTTGCTTCGAAACGCTCAGAACCGCCTACTGCACTTCCTATTGAAGGAGGCACTCAAGGTGTAAGGCCTATTCAAACGGCGGCTGCGAAGGCTCCTCCACCAACAGAAATTCCTGTAGAAAATACTTAATATGGAAAAACCTCTTAATAAACCATCAGACCTTGTTTTGTTTGCTCAAACGAACTTTCGCAATAGGAATGTTCGTTTTGGGATTAAAACAGACGACAGACGTCGTCATATGTATTTAATTGGAAAAACGGGAATGGGCAAGTCGACCGTGCTCGAGAATATGATTATTGCAGATATTATGGCTGGTCGTGGAGTGTGTGTTGTTGACCCGCATGGAGATTTAGTAGAGAAAGTATTAGATTATATACCCTCTCATCGAGTAAACGATACTATTTATTTTAACCCAGCAGACCAAGATTTTCCGATTGCATTTAATGTTTTAGAAAGTGTCGACGACCAGCAAAAACATTTGGTGGCATCTGGTCTTATTGGGGTGTTTAAGAAAATTTGGGCAGATTCATGGGGGCCTCGGTTAGAGTATGTTTTACGAAATGCGGTGTTAGCATTAATGGATTATCCCGGAAGTACGCTTCTTGGAATTATGAGAATGCTTACCGATAAAGCGTATAGAAAAAAGGTTATTTCTCATATAGACGACCCAGTGGTGCGTGCCTTTTGGGTAGAAGAGTATTCAAAATATCCTGATAAGTTTCAGACAGAGGCAATTGCGCCGATTCAAAATAAAGTCGGGCAGTTTTTGTCTTCTAGTATTATTCGAAATATTGTAGGTCAAGTAAAATCTACTATAGATATGAGAGATATTATGGATGAGAAGAAAGTTTTGTTATTAAATCTTTCGAAGGGCCGAGTAGGAGAAGATAATTCTTCTTTGCTTGGGGCTATGATGATTACCAAGGTTCAACTAGCAGCGACGAGCAGAGTAGACATGCCAGAAGAAGAGAGAAAAGATTTTTATTTATATGTAGACGAGTTTCAAAATTTTGCGACAGATTCATTTGCGAGTATTCTTTCTGAAGCCAGGAAATATAGATTAAATTTAATTATTGCACATCAATATATAGAACAGCTATCAGAAAGTGTTCAGGCCGCAGTATTTGGCAATGTTGGAACCCTTACAGTGTTTCGGGTTGGTGCGACAGATGCAGATTTTTTAGTAAAAGAATTCGAGCCCGTGTTTACAGAAGTAGATTTGGTTAATCTGCCAAAATGGAGTGTGTACATGAAGTTGATGATAGACGGTGTTTCTTCTGAGCCTTTTTCTGCTGCAACCATGCCTCCTTTACCCGTAGAAGAAACCCAGCAAAGAGATAAAATTGTTGCAGTCTCTCGAGAGCGATATGCTGCTTCTCGTGTTGAAGTGGAAGACAGAATTATGAGGTGGAGTGGTGTTCTTACCGAAGACGGAACCGAAAGGATAGACGCATCAGCCCCTGGTGGTGGAAGAATGAATGCTAATGCCTCTCGTTCGGAACCGCCAAAAGAACCAAAACCAAAACGTGATAAGTCTTCAGATTTCCCAGCCGAGTGCGATGCCTGTAAAAAACAGACTACCGTTCCGTTTAAACCAGATCCTTCTAGGCCTGTGTATTGTGAAGAGTGTTACCCTGAATACAAGAATAAGAAGAACGAGGAATCTGAAGAGAAAAAAGATCCACCCAAAGAACCAGAGCAAAGTAAACCTCCTGAAAGTAAACAGAAGCACGAACCAGAGCCAGCCCAGCGCTCGGAGAGTATTGTGTTAGATACTGGGCCTTCGGTCTCACTCGATTCCTTAAAGAAGTCTTCCTCACAAGGTTCTTCTTCATCTCAACAATCTTCCAGGGGAGGGCGGGGGCGAGGAAGAAGAAATAGTAGTCAGCAACGCCCAGAAAAGCAGCAACAAGATAAGAATCAACCTAATGTATGAAACTTCAATTCGAACACCCGCTAGCAGAAACAATGCAGTATTTTTTAAAGCGAGCAGGCTATAAGGAAATTTTTGATAGAAGAAGCAATAAACATTCGTGGATACGGCAACTTAATAGAAGTGGGAGATATCCTAGATTCCATTTATATATTGTAAACGAAACCCCTGGTAGCCAGGCAATAGACATTCATTTCGATGCCTTGCGCCCACTCCATAGAACAGAAGCTTCTACTTCGGAGAACTCTGGGCCGGTTTTAGACCAGGAAGTAGAAAGAATTAAGGGGTTAGCAACCGGTTCTTTGCCGTCTATTCAATCATCGGAGGTAAAACAGCCTAAGAAAGAAGTAAAGAAAAAATCTTGGTTTGAGAAGATTTTTGGTTAGGAAAAATTGAACACCACCCCGACCCTCGCCAACCCGCAGGCTCGAGTCACCCCTCCTTCTAAAGGAGGGGACAAGGCAGTTCGATCCGACCTGTCGACCTCTTTCTGAGAGTGTCTGGGAAGCCTTTGGCGAAGTGACTGGGGGTGGTTTGCACTATCTCAATTGGGACTAAAACACAAAGACAACGCAAAACATCAATAAAATAAACGGCTCATGTGATGAGCCGTTTATTTATGCTTATGTAAGCCTTTTTTCGTCATTCAGCCGCGCCCCGTCCTTGTGACGGGGAGCCTGCATCAGGCGAAGAATCTCTGGTTTCTTTCACTAAAGGCAGAGATCCTTCGTCGACATGCAGTCTCCTCCCCAGTCACTCCGTCAAGTAGACTACGGACGGGGCAGGCTGGATGACGAGAAAAAAACTATAAATCCCGGATCGTCCGCCATCTGCCAACTTGCGGAGGCTGTTGTTTTTATTGACTCAAATTTTCTGAAAACGTATAGTAAAGTGTTATGAAAAATAATTATACTCTCTCTGTTGGTGCATGGGGGTGTGCAGCAGGAATAGCTTTAAGCCTTGTTTTTTACGGGCTTTTTTTAGTTGATACTACAGCGGTTGTGTACACTACTATAGCAGTAGATGCTGGACCTATAATAAAAACAATCGCCCAAGAAACATTGCAAACAGAAGAAGGAAGTATTTCGGCGATTAAAATAGAAGAACTAAAAGAATGGGTATTGCGTCTGCCACTTTCAGGTATCAAAAAAGATAAAGACACCGTATTTGTTACTGTTTTTGATTCAGGATCGACGAAAGATAAAAGAATAGTACTTGGAGCAATAGGAGATTCCTATGCAGAAGTAAAACAAGGCTTGAAATTTGGAGACGTTGTTGCGTTAAAAGTGGAGAGGCGGTAGTTAAGACAAGACGTATGCAATACGTCTCTACAGCGCAAAAAAAAGGTAGTGCATTGTAGCGACGTATAGCATACGTCTTATTGATTAGTTATTGTTTTACGTGTACACAAGAATACGATATACTTATTGTGTATTTGTTCTAAAAACATATACAAAAAATAAATATGGCAAAGAAAAAAGCGAAACAAGATGCTAGAGACGCTCCAGGTTTTTCATGGCGAATTTTTCGTATAATGGCAGAGTTTGTTGATGGCTTTGAATTTTTAACAGACATGAAGCGAACCGTAACTTTTTTTGGTTCTGCACGAACATCTAAAACCTCTAAACATTATCAGCAGGCAGTAAGCCTGGCAGAACAGCTTTCGAAAGCCGGGTTTAATGTTATTACGGGTGGTGGCCCTGGAATTATGGAAGCTGCAAATAAAGGCGCCTCTAAAGGGAAAGGTGGGTCTGCAGGTTTAAATATTCAGCTTCCGTTCGAACAGCGGATGAACAAATACGTAAAGAGAGGATTGGGGTTTCATTATTTTTTTACCCGAAAAGTTATTTTGTCGTATTCTGCTCAGGCGTATGTGTATTTTCCTGGTGGGTTTGGCACTCTCGACGAGTTTTTTGAGATAGTTACTCTTATACAAACAAAAAAAATGGACCCGATTCCTATTATCCTTATTGGTAAAGACTATTGGAACCCACTTATTGCTTGGATAAAAGAAACTGTTTTGTTGGATCATAAAGCGATAGATCCAGAAGACCTTAACTTTTTTATGGTTACCGATGATATAAAGAAAGCATTTAGAATTATAAAAAAATCGAAAGAGCGACCACCTCTTTTTAGTGAGTAATTATGTTAAGACTTATTTTTTTGCGGATTGGATTTTTTGTTGTATTTGGCTTCTTTGGAGTGATGGCCTTTTTGCAACCAGAAGTGTACATGTCGTTCGTACCAGAGTTTGCTGTTGGCCTAACAGGATTATCCCAAGAAAATTTATTGTTTATTGCAGGAGCCTTAGAAATCGCTGTTGCGCTTATGATGCTTATGTGGAGGTTTACGCGATTTGGGTTTAGTATTGCAGTCGTATTTTTAATAGCGATAGTTGGTTCGTCTCTTTCTTTAGAGCAATGGGATATAGCTGCTCGTGATTTTGGATTATTAAGCGCATCGTTTTATGGGATGTGGAGAAGTTGGATGATTTAAATTAAAAAATAATATGGATAAAAATCAGCTTGAAAAAAAGATAGCAGATG
>JABIPD010000059.1 GCA_018698735.1 Candidatus Jacksonbacteria bacterium
AATACGTCGCTCACTTCAAAAAAATAAACACCATGTCTACACGACATCTTGCACGTACCATAGCACTCCAAACACTCTACGAATGGGATTTTAATGAGGCATCTCACCCAGATGCTAAGAATTTTCTCGAGTATAATAAATCTCAATTCGGACCAGGGTTAGAAGATGGTGATTTTAGCGTGAGACTTGTTGAGGGCGTCTTAAAGCATCAAAAAGAGCTCGACCCTACTATAGAAAAATACGCGCCAGAATGGCCGCTTGATAAAATTACTGTTGTAGACCGAAATGTGTTGCGTATTGGCATATTCGAACTCGAGCATTGTTCCGACATCCCTCCTCGTGTTGCCATAAACGAAGCAATAGAGCTTGGAAAGACCTTTGGGGGCGAATCTTCTGGCCGATTTATTAACGGCGTATTAGGCTCTATCTATAAAGACCTCTTAAAAGAAGGCAAAATAGTAGACGAGGAAGAAGACCCCAGTCACTCCGCAAACGCTTCCCAAACACTTTCTACGAAAGGTCGGGACAAGCCGGACGGGGCGAAAAAGAAAGAAGAATCCGATCCGCCAGCTGGCGAAAAAGAACCAACAGAAGAAAAAACATTAGACAAAGCAACTTCTTAAGTAAAACATTTTTTGACCACTGACTTTTGATTATTGATTCACAATAGTTAATAGCCATCGTCAAAAAGTACACACGCATGGCAGATAAAAATTTTCGCGATCTCGAAAAAATTATAGGTGTTACTTTTACAGACAAATCATTGCTAAAACAAGCAATGGTGCACCGATCATATTTAAACGAAAACCCAAGCTTCGAGCTTGACCACAACGAACGCCTCGAGTTTTTAGGGGATGCTGTTTTAGAGCTGGTTGTTACCGAACATCTCTATAAAAACTACGACAACCCAGAAGGAGAAATGACCAACTGGCGAGCATCTTTAGTAAACTCCAAAATGCTTGGAGCTGTTGCCAGCGACTTAGACTTCGACCAATTTTTGTATCTTTCACGAGGAGAAGCAAAAGATGGCGGCGGAAAAGCCCGACAATATATTCTAGCCAATTCAGTAGAATCTGTTATTGGGGCTATTTATTTAGACAAAGACTACAATACTATAAAAGAATTTATCGAAAAAAATATCCTAGCTCGCCTCCCAGACATTCTAAAAGAAAAGTCGTACATAGACCCTAAAACCCAATTCCAAGAAGCTGCTCAAGAGCAAGTAGGCATTACTCCCTCCTATAAAGTACTCGACGAACAAGGCCCCGACCACTCTAAACAATTTCGCGTTGGCATATACCTAGAAGAAGAATGTGTTGCCGAAGGCGAAGGAACCTCTAAACAAGAGGCTCAGGTTGCGGCCGCAGAAAACGCACTCACAGAAAAGGGATGGTAATAATGATAAACAAGCCACCTTGGTCACCAGCGCTACTCATTTGGGCCTTTAGCGCTTCGTTCGCGGCTGCTCTGACCGGGATACTGCTACTGTGGCTCTTGGACGCTTTTTAAACCCGAAGAATTCTTACATTCAGAACTCCTCGGGTTTTCGTTTACATAAATATTCGCTATACTATAGTTGCACGTAGCAGGAGGGACTATGGCCTGCACATCATTAGGAGGAAGACCAACCATTACTCCACAAGTACGCCAAACGCGTCTTAAGCCCAGGGGCTGTCATCCTCAGAAGGTGAGGTGATCCGATTCTTTGCGACGTTGACGGGCAGTGCGTACTCCCGGGGTTGCGGGCAAATTACTTGGACAAGATCTCTCATTGTCCCAGTCGTTTGCCCGCTTCTTTTTTATACAAAAGAATATGATACAATAAAAAGGTATGCATTTGAAACGAATTTCTCTCTTAGGCTTTAAATCTTTTTCGCATAAAACAACGCTCGAGTTCCCTCCTCCAAAAAAACAAGAGGAATCTAAAGGAATAACTGCAATTATCGGTCCTAATGGATCAGGAAAATCAAATACTGCAGATGCAATCCGCTGGGTACTAGGAGAACAAAGCCTTAAACTTCTTCGTGGGAAAAAAAGCGAAGATGTTATTTTTTCTGGCTCTCAAAAAAGTGCCCGGCTTAACCGTGCGGAGGTAACACTCACTATAGATAATAAAGACAAACAAGCCGATATAGACTACACCGAGCTTACTATCACCCGCCGAGTGTACAGAAACGGTGAAAGCGAATATTTACTTAATGGCGCACCAGCAAAACTTTCAGATATAACCATGCTGCTTGCACAATCTAATGTAGGGCAAAAAAATTATGCTGTTATTGGCCAAGGGATGATAGATTCCATTCTTAATGCCGCGCCTGCTGACAGAAAAGATTTTTTTGATGAAGCAACCGGAGTAAAACAATACCAAATAAAACGAAATGCAGCTGATAGAAAACTCGAAAGAACAAAAACTCACCTCCACGAAACCGAAATGCTTCTTACCGAATTAACGCCGCATCTAAAGCTCCTAGAAAGACAAACAAAAAAATGGCAAAAAAGAGAGGAAGTAGAAAAAAAGCTAACAGAGCTTCATATCGCCTACTATAATGGAATGTGGAATAATCTTACTCAAGATCTTTCCCTAAAAAACACTCTCGCAAAAAAGCATAACGATTCTATTCAAGTTGCGAGAAAAAAATTAGAAACAGAACAGCTCTCTTTTGAAAAACTTGCTAAAGAACAGTCTTCTTCTAAAGACTACAGCGATTTGCAAACACGAGCGCAAAGAATGATTACGCTTATTCGAGAATCCGAATCCGATGCCGCTCGCATTCAGCATCAGATAGAAAATCATTTCGAACTTCAAGGCGAAGGAGATATTGCATGGGTTCACAGACGGCTTCACGAAATAGTAGAAGAGTCCCAGGAACTAACCGTGTCTCAAAAAAAGATAACAACCCAACTACATCACCTTGCTGCTCATGCCACCGAAAAAACAAGAGAAAAAAACATGCTCGAAGAATCTATAAGCAAGCTGAAAACAAAACTAGAAGATATTGAATCCAAAAGCATTACAGCAACTCAAGAAGAACTATACGCAGAAATTCAAAAGCTTCAAAAAACGTGCCAAGAAACACTTGTTCTATTTCAAAAAACAAAAGAAAAAAACATATTCATTAAACATTTTAAAAATATCCAAGAAAAAATTTCGTCGATTGTATCGCAATCAAAACCATCGACTGAATGGAAAAAAGATCTTTCCAGTGTACGAGAAAATTTAGATTCACTTTTTTTACAAAAAGAAGAGCTCATGCTAATGCTCCAAGAGGCTGGATTAGAACAAAAAATGCTAGAGCAACAAAAAACGATTGTTATTCACCAGCTTACAAAGCTTAAAAAAGAAGAACACCAGCTTCAGCAAAAACTTACCGTTCAAAAAAAATCTTCCGTGCAAGCAAAAAGCAAAGAACTCGCATTCCAGCTCGATAAACTGCAAAAAGAAAAAAAGAAGCACCAGGCAGAGTTCGAAAACACTCAAGAACAACTCGATTCTTTTCATCACACACAAAACAAACACAAAGACCAAATGGTCACCAGCCAAAAAACTATAACAATTCTTTCTAGTGAACTCAGAGATAAAGAATCAGATCACAACCAGGTTAGTATTGAATGTGCTCGACTAGAACAACGGTTAGAAGACTTAAAAATAGAAATCCAACAAGAAACCGCCAGTACTCTCCGAGAAAAAATAAAAAAAACCACTCGCCTATCAACATCAACCAGCCAGCTCGAAAGCATGTTGCCTAAAATTCATTCCCTAAAACGTCAACTTATTCAGATTGGAGAAATAGAAGAATCGGTACTCGAAGAATACAAAGAAACAAAAGAACGTTCGGACTTTCTTTCTCATCAAGCAGATGACCTTAAACGCTCGCATTCGCAGCTCTTAAAAATTATCTCCGCGCTCGACAATAAAATAGAAAAACAGTTCGCCATTAAATTTAAAACCATTAACACCCACTTTAAAAAATATTTTGCAACGCTCTTTCCTGGTGGAAAAGCTCAACTTTTGTATAAAAAGGTTTCACTTCAAAAAGAAACCCTAGAAGAAGAACAAGAGGAAACAGAAACACAAAAATCCGCTCAAACGCTGATAGAAATTCAGGCAGCGCCTCCGAACAAAAAAATTGCTAGTATTTCGGTTCTTTCTGGTGGCGAACGATCGCTAACCTCTATCGCCCTACTCTGCGCTATTATCGCCTCTAACCCTGCTCCGTTTGTTGTGTTAGACGAAGTCGATGCAGCTCTAGATGAAGCAAATTCCGAGAGATATGCAGCAATATTAAAAAAACTTTCTCACCTAACGCAGTTTATTACCATTACACACAACCGTGCGACCATGCAAAAAGCGAATATTTTATATGGCGTAACCATGGGACCAGATGCTTCGTCTAAACTATTTTCTGTAAAGCTGGAAGAGGTGTAATATTGACAAAACAAACTAAAATCGCTACACTCTGTTGGTTCTTAAATACTTTTCTCTTTACGTAATCGATACGACTTTTAAAGGACCATCGTCTTGTGTAAAAAGAAAAAATACGTACTATGGTTGCACTTAAATTGCAACGAATTGGGCGACATAAACGTCCGTTCTTCCGCATTATTGCGATAGATAAAAAAAGAGATCCGCAAGCACGAGCACAAGAAATTCTTGGACATTTCGACCCTCGAAACAGAAAAGAAACATTAGTGCTTAAGCAAGAAAGAATCGAATACTGGCTCAGTAAAGGAGCACAGCCAACAGGACCTGTTCATAACATGCTTGTAGATGCTGGAATTATAAAATCGGATAAAAGAAGCGTAACATCACTGTCTAAAAAGAAAGCCGCTGCTAAAGATAAATCATCAAAAGAAGATGCTCCGAAAGAAGAAGCAGCAGACGGAGAAGAAAAATCCGAGGAGCCAGATAAAGCTCCAGAGGAAACAAAACCAGAAGAAAAGAAAGAAGACCCCAGTCACTCCGCTGAAGCTTCCCAGACACTTTCTACGAAAGGTTGGGACAAGCCGGACGGGGCAAGCAAAAATAAGCCTAAAGAAGAGTCAAAAGAAGAAGTTAAAGAATAATTCAAAAAGCCCCGCGTAATGCGGGGGCTTTTATGTGCACTAAAAAATGGACAGGACACGGAAGAGGATCTATTCCCTCTCTTTGCATAAGGGAGGGGTAGGGAGGGTTTATTATATTCTGAAATAACTCCCCCTGCCCCCTCTTAGATAAAAAGAGGGGGAATACCCTCTCTCACTGGTTTATTACCTCTAGAGAATGGGTCATTCAAAAAAGATCCATTTTTTTCTTACTAACAAAACAGTAATAACAGCTCCCACCAACGGCCCAATCACAATATATACATTTGTATAATCAATAACATTTAAAAGCACCGCAATGCCGTACAGGGCAAGCATCCCCCACAGAGCCCACTTTTTCCATTTTAAAAGAAATATCGCACAAACTAATCCAACAACCCGAGCTAAAAAGCTTCCCCAAATAACTAACGCCGCTGCAGAAAATACAACCCCCTTAAGTGGTTCTGTTTCAAAAAACAAATAAATAAACCGGCCTATTGAAAGCGTATATACTATCAACAAAAACAAAAGCCATAATGTAAGCAGCACTCCCCTTTCTTTTTCCTGGGTTAATGTATATTTTTCTTTCTTTTTTGTTTTCATACATACAGTATAGCGAAAATAAAACGTTCTGAACATCGTTTTTATTGTTTGACTCTCAAAACAAATCATACTATAATCGCTAGTGCGAGTATGTCTCGTATGTAGGCTCACAATTAATACTGATCGCGAGTGTTGCCAGTCTTATTGCATAAGAATCCAGGTGGCACAATTGATCACACTACCCGAATGGCAGAACAAGACCAGGATTTTCTCGAAGCGGTTGTAAAAGCGTTGGTTGATCACCCAGAAAAGGTTGAGGCCACACGCACTGTTGACGAGATGGGGGTACTTTTAACCCTCAAAGTTGATCCACAAGATATGGGTCAAATTATTGGCCGATCAGGTCAGACCGCACGAAGCATTCGAACACTCCTTCGAGTTGTTGGTGCAAAAAATAATGCGCGTGTAAACCTTAAAATAGAGGAACCAGAAGGCGGCCGACCAATGCCAGCAGCGCCGAAAGAAGCTGCGCCTGCAGCTGAGGAAGAAATCGACACCAGCGCTATCGATGACCTTAAAATCTAGCAACTATTCTCGTTATTAAGAGAACTAAAAAATCCGCGTATTGCGGATTTTTTAGTTAAATGATACACAATAGATATATGACATTCCATATCATAACCATTTTCCCCAACATTTTTGATTCGTATATAAACGAATCTATTTTAAAACGCGCGCAAGAAGCTGGTGTTGTTACTATTGTTATGCATGATCTTCGTAAATACGCGACCGATAAACACAAAACAACCGATGATACTCCTACTGGCGGTGGCCCGGGAATGGTGATGAAGCCAGAACCAATTTTTAATTGTTTAAAAGCTATTAGAGAAAAAGAAAACCCTGATTTTAAAATACAAAAAAAATCAAAAAATATCTTCTTTTCTGAATCCTCCCCTATTTTATTAATGACTCCACGAGGAAAACAATTTACCCAAAAAGATGCCCAGACCTTTGCAAGCAAAAAGCTTAATTCCGTCATTCTAATCTGTGGTAGATACGAAGGTATAGACCAGCGCGTACATGATTATATGATAGATTCTGAATTTTCTATCGGGCCCTATGTTCTTTCTGGCGGCGAATTACCGGCTGTAGTAATAACAGAAGCTATAACTCGCCTTCTACCTGGCGCGTTAGGCAATCCAGATTCATTAATTGAAGAATCATTTAGCAAAAAGCTTGCCCTGGCCGGAGCGGAGCGGAGTGCCGGGGAATACCCTCAATATACAAAACCCTCATCGTTCTCGCCTACAAAAGAACTCGAGTTAACCACTCCAGAAGTTCTTCTGTCTGGGAATCATGAAAAAATAAAAAAATGGCGCAACCAGCATTCTCAATAATATGAATATTTATTTAGTTCGACATGGCGAAAGCGAAGCAAATGCACAACAAGTAAAACAAGGAACCGATGGCAATCTTTCAGCAAAAGGAAAACAACAAGCAACATTTCTCGCCGAAAGACTCTCTCATATTCAACTAGAAAATATTATTTCAAGCCCAGTCCTTCGAGCTCAGCAAACAGCGGATATCATTAATAAAAAACTCAATCTTCCCCTTACCAACTCGCCCCTTTTTGTGGAACGAAAAACACCAACAGAACTTATTGGCAAACCGTTGCAATCGCCGGAGGTAACAAATGCCATGCAGAAAATGTACGATAACTATACAGATAATGACTGGCATTACTCAGATGAAGAAAACTTTTCAGACCTAAAAACTCGAGCAATTAACGGATTAAAAGAATTATCGAAATCGTCCTCAAAAAACCGCTTAGTTGTCACCCATGGCGCGTTTTTGAGAGTGCTTATTGCGTGTGTAATTATGGGAAATATGCTTACTTCAGCGGAATATTTAAAATTTAATAGCACGCTAAAAGCAACAAACACCGGTATTACGCTTATACGATACATCGACAATGAATGGCAGCTTATTATATGGAACGATCATTCGCACCTAGGGTAACCCTTGACAACCCCGATACCTTTCGTATATTATGTGTACTGCTCTTAGATAACAGGAATTTCGAACCAAACACGGCTACGTGTTTTTAATTTGAAGGCCTTTTTCACAAAGAGTATGCTCCCCACTGGAGCACAAGTATCGGAACATTGAAAACTGAAATGTAATAGACAACTCCAAACGTCAATTCAAAAAAAGTTAAATTTTAAAGCTGTGATGAGCTTTCTTTAAAACGTAAATCATCACATTTTCATGAGAGTTTGATCCTGGCTCAGGATGAACGCTGGCGGCATGTCTTAGGCATGCAAGTCGAACGATCCACTTCGGTGGAGAGTGGCAGACGGGTGAGTAACACATTGGTAACCTACCTCTAACAAAGGAATAACCCGAAGAAATTTGGGCTAATACCTTATACTCTTTTCTCTCATATGAGTGAAAAGGAAAGCTCCGGCGGTTAGAGAGGGGCCTATGGTCCATCAGCTTGTTGGTAAGGTAAAAGCTTACCAAGGCTATGACGGATAGCGGGTGTGAGAGCATGACCCGCCTCAATGGGACTGAAACACTGCCCATACTCCTACGGGAGGCTGCAGTCGAGAATCTTCCGCAATGCACGAAAGTGTGACGGAGCAATGCCGCGTGCCAGATGAAGGCCTTCGGGTCGTAAATGGCTGTTCTGAGGGAAAAATTTGTGATGGTACCTCAGCAGAAAGTGGTTG